>NZ_JAAKYA010000006.1:178421-187956 GCF_011044775.1 Limisphaera ngatamarikiensis
GGCGGAGCTGGCATTGTCGGAGGATGGGAGTGAACCCGGTTTTGATGGGATGGCGCGGGAGTTGTCGGGGTTGACGGGTTATCCGGTGGTGACGATTGAGATTTGCGATCCTGAGCAGGGGGTGCTGGTGTATCGGGGGGTTCACGGGGTGGACCTGTCGGGGTTGCCGACGCCGTTGGAGGTGCCGATGGACGTGAGTCCGTCCGGGCGGGTGGTGTCGACGGGGCGGATGGTGGTGGAGTCGGACGGAGGTTTGGCGTCGGAGATGGTGGTGCCGTTGTTTCGGCAGTGGGGGTTGCAGACGTATGTGGGGGTACCGTTGCGGTCGGGCTCGCAGGTGATCGGGGTGTTGAGTTTTGCGGATCGGGGGCGGCGGGTGGTGGATGGGGAGGAGCTGCGGCTGGCGGGTGAATTGGGGGATTACCTGGCGTTGTTGCTGGACCGGTGGCGTGTGCGGGAGATGGTGCGGCGGAGCGAGTCCGAGCTGCGTGCGGTGTACGATCAGACGCCGGTGATCATGTGTTTGTTTGATCCGCATTTGCGGATTGTGCGGGCGAACCGGGCGGCGGGGGCGTATGTGGGGCGGGCGCCGGAGTCGGTGGCGGGGATGCAGTTGGGGGAGTTTTTGCGGTGTGAAGCGTGTTTGCGGCGCGGGTATGAGTGTGGGGTGACGCCGGATTGTCCGGCGTGCGAGTTGCGGTTGGCGCTGGTGGAGACGTTTCGGGAGGGGCGGCGGTGGGAGCGGCGGCAGGTGCGGAAGACGTTGATGCGGGGGGACCGGGCGGTGGAGGTGGTGTTGCTGGTTTCGACGGAGCGGGTCCGGTCCAATGGCCTGGATCGGGTGTTGTTGTGTTTGGAGGATGTGACGGAGCGGACGCGGACGGAGATGCAGATACGGTCGCAGGCGGCGTTGTTGCAGGTGACGCGGGATGCGGTGTTTGTGCGGGATTTTTGTGATCGGATTCTGTACTGGAACGACGGGGCTGCGGCGTTGTACGGCTGGAGTGCGGTGGAGGCGCAGGGCCGGACGTTGCATGAGCTGGGGATCATGCCGGATCTGGAGCAGGTGGCGACCGCGGTGCAGGCGGTGCAGGAGCGGGGGGAGTGGAGCGGGGAGATGCGGCATCGGGACCGGCAGGGACGTGAGCTGGCGGTGCAGAGTCGGTGGACGTTGATCCGGCATAGTGACGGGTTTCCGCGGGCGATTTTGATGGTCAACACGGACATTACGGAGAAGAAGCGTTTGGAGTCACAGTTGTTGCGGAGCCAGCGGTTGGAGAGCATCGGGACGCTGGCCAGCGGGTTGGCGCATGATTTGAACAATGTGCTGTCGCCGATCCTGATGGCGGTGCAATTTTTGAAGGACGAGGTGCAGGGGGAGGCGGCGCGGACGTGTTTGCAGACGCTGGAGACGTGTGCGCAGCGTGGGGCCGGGATCATTCGGCAGGTGCTGACGTTTGCGCGCGGGGTGGAGGGGGCGCGGGTTCTGCTGCAGTTGAAGCATCTGGTGCGGGAGGTGGAGCGGATCGTGACGGAGACGTTCCCGCGGTCGATCCGTGTGCAGGTACGGATGGAGCGGCAGCCGTGGCTGGTGCAGGGGGATCCGACGCAGCTGCAGCAGGTGTTGATGAATCTGTGTGTGAACGCACGGGATGCGATGCCGGAGGGTGGGGTGTTGACGTTGCGGTTGGAGAATGTGCGGCTGGATGAGGCCGGGGCGCGCGTGCATGTGAAGGCCAGGCCGGGGCCGTACACGGTGATGTCGGTGCAGGACACGGGGGTGGGGATTCCGCCGGAGTTGCTGGACAAGATCTTTGATCCGTTTTTCACGACGAAGCCGGTGGGGCAGGGGACGGGGTTGGGGCTGGCGACGGTGTTGGGGATTGTGGAATCGCACGGCGGGTTTGTGACCGTGGAATCGGAGGTGGGCCGGGGGAGCACATTTGCGGTGTATCTGCCGGCTCTGCCCCAGGCGCAGGCCGGCGACACGGGTTTGCGGGAGCGCCCGACGCCAGGGCGTGGGAAGGGGCAGCGGGTGTTGGTGGTGGATGATGAACCTGCGGTGCGGCAGATCACGGCGGCGATTTTGCGGAATCACGGGTACGAACCGCTTCTGGCGGCCGACGGACAGGAGGCGCTGGCGGTGTGGGAGAAGCACCGGTCGGAGATCCGGGCGGTGGTGACGGACCTGATGATGCCGCGGATGGATGGCCCGACGTTTTTGCGGGCGTTGCGTCGGGTGGCACCGGATCTACCGGCCATCAGCATCACCGGGTTGGGGGAGGAATCGCGGGTGTCGGAGGCGCGGGCGGCCGGGGCGGTTGTGAATCTGGACAAGCCGTTCACGGCAACGGAGTTGTTGTCGGCGTTGGAGCGGGTGCTGACGGACTCGAAGGCAGGGGCGGCTGTGAAGGAGGGCTGAATTGGGTCCGGCCCGGACCGGGGAAGGGCGGGTGCGGGGGTGCGGCCACGGGGTGCGGCCAGGGGAGGGAGGGTTGTTCGAGTGGAGGAGTCGCGGCCGGAGATGATGGTCCGGGCCCGGGGTGGGGTTTTGGCCGTTGGGTGTGGGTTGAAAAGCTTTTGCGGGGCCGGCGGGGTTGGGGGAAACTGTGGGCATGCGGGTTCGGTTGTGGTTGGGGCCTGCCGGGAGTGGCAAGACGCACCGGTGTTTGGAGGAGATCCGGGCGCGGCTGGGGAGTTCGGTGGAAGGGCCGCCGCTGGTGTTGTTGGCGCCGCGGCAGATGACGTTCCAACTGGAGCGGCAGTTGTTGTCGGGGCCGGGTCCGGCGGGGTACACGCGGCTGCAGGTGGTGTCGTTTGAGCGGTTGTGTTTGTGGCTCTGGGAGGAGCTTGGGGGCGGGGCGTTGCGGTTTCTGACGGCGGAGGGTCGGGTGATGGTGATGCGCTCGTTGCTGGGCCGTTTGCGGGACCAGCTGGAGGTTTTGCGGGTAGGGGTGCGGCGGCCCGGGTTGGCGGCGGAACTGAGCGAGGCATGGGTGGAGTGTCATCGGCACCGGGTGAGCGCGCAGCGGCTGCGGGAGGGGGCGGCTTCGTTGGAGGATCAGCGGTTGGCGGCGAAGTTGCGGGACTGGGCGCGGTTGAACGAGGCGTACGAGGGCTGGCTGGAGGAGCACGGGTTGGCGGATGTGGTGGCGTTGGCGGAAGGTGTGGTGCGGTTGTTGGAGGCGCGTCGGGATCGGGGTCGGTGGATCGAAGGGGTTTGGGTGGACGGGTTTGCGGAGCTGGCGCCGCATGAGGTGGCGTTATTGGGGGCGCTGACGCGGCATTGCGGGGAGATGACGGTGACGTTTTGTCTGGATCGAGAGGGGATGCGGAGGGGGAGTTGGTTGACGCCGTGGCGTTGTGTGGTGCGGTCGAAGGAACGGCTGGAGGAGGCGTTGCGCGGGCCGGGGGTGGAGGTGTTGGAGGAGTGGCTTTCGGCGGCGGGCGGGTCGGGGCGGTTCGGTTCGGCGTCCGGTTTGGTGCGGTGGGAACGGGCTTGGGCTTTGGGGGGTGGGGACGGCGGTGCAGAGGTGGCGTTGCCACCGGTGCGGCTGGTGTGTTGTGACGATCCGGTGGCGGAGGCGCGGTTTGCGGCGCGGGAGATATGGCGGTTTGTGCGTGGTGGCGGCCGGTTTCGGGATGTGCTGGTGCTGGTGCGGGACCTGGAGTTGGTCCATGACACGTTGCGGCGCGTATTTGGCGAGTATGAGATCCCGTGTCATTGGGATCGGCGGGAACCGGTGGCGCATCATCCGCTGGTGGTGTTGACGCGCGGTGCGTTTCGCTTGGTGGCGCGGGATTGGCGGCAGGCGGACTGGTTGGCGGTGTTGAAGAGCGGGTTGGTGGGAGGGCTTGAGGAGGAAGAGCTGGACGCGCTGGAGAATGAGGCGCTGGCGCGGGGTTGGGAGGGACGCGCCACGTGGTTGGGTCGTGAGGTGCGGGATTGGTGGGTGGCACGCGGCGGTGAAGCAGCGGCGCGGTGGGATCGGGTGCTGAAGCCATGGCGGGCGTGGGCCGAGGCGGTGGGGTGCGGGGCAGGAGTGGTTTCGGGACGGACGTTGGTGACGGCGTTGCAGTGTTTGTGGCGTGAGTTGGGGGTGGAGGAACGTTTGGAGCTGTGGGCGGCGGCGGGTACGGATGGTGTGGTGGCGGGCGCAGGTTTCCCTGGCGGAGCGGTTCACAGGACGGTTTGGGAACAGCTCCAGGTCTGGTTGGAGGACGTGGATTTGGCGTTTGGCGGGGAGAGCCTGGCCTGGGCGGACTGGTTGCCCGTGTTGGAGGCGGGGCTGGCGGATTTGACGGTGGGGGTGGTACCCCCGGCGCTGGACCAGGTGCTGGTGGGGACGGTGGACCGGTCGCGGCAATCCGAGGCACGACTTGTGTTGTTGTTGGGTTGGAACGAGGGGGTTTTTCCTGCGCGGCCGGCTGGCGGGCCGTTGCTTTCGGAGGAGGAATGGCAGCGGCTGGAGGCTGCCGGTTTGGGGATGGACCTTTCGGTGCTGGAACGGCGGGCGCGGGAGGAACACTTCGCGTATCTGGCGTGCACGCGGGCGCGGGAGCAGTTGGTGATCACGTGGTGTCGGCGGGACGGGCGGGGTCGGGTGATGAATCCGTCGTCGTTTGTGGGACGGGTGCGGTCGTGGTTTCCGGGCTTGGCGGTGGAGGTGTGGTCCGGGGATGTGGGGGAGGGTTGGGCTGGTGGCGAGGTGGTGCATTGGCGGGAGGGTTGGGCGCGGGCGTTGCGGTGGTGCGCCGGGGAGGGTGCGGGGTTTGAACGGGTGGAGGGGGTGCCGGAGTTGTTTGGGCCGCTGGTGGAGACGTTTGCCGGGCATGGACGGTCGCTGGCGGGCCGGGTTTTGAGTCCGGGGGTGGTGGATCGGCTGTATGGGCGGCGGTTGCGGTTATCGGCCACGCAACTGGAACGGTTTGGGGCGTGTCCTTTTCAGTTTTTTGTGTGGGGCGGGTTATTGGCGCGGGAGCGGCAGGTGTACGAGGTGGACGCGGCGGATCGGGGATCGTTTTTGCATCAGGTGCTGGCCGCGTTTCATGGGGCGGTGGAGGCGCGGGGGAAGTGTTGGCGGGATTTGGAAGTGGAGGAGGCGCGGGCGTTGTTGTGGGAGGTGGGGGAGGCGGTGGCCGGGGAGTATCGGAACGGGTTGTTTGCGTCGCGAGCGGTCCGGCGCTGCATGGTGGTGCGTTGGTTGCGTGAGCTGGAGTCGTTTTTGGAGGTGGTATTGGGGTGGATGCGGGAGGGCCGGTACCGGTTGGATCCGGTGTTGGCGGAACGGGAGTTTGGGGGAGGCGACGGCGCTCGGGCGGGGTTGGATGGGCCGGGTGTGGTGTTGGAGGCCGGGGAGGGCCGACAGTTGGTTTTGACGGGTCGGTTGGATCGGGTGGATGCGTTGCGCGTGTCGGAGGGTGAGGCGGTGGCGGTGGTGATGGATTACAAGTCGGGTCGGGCACGGCTGGATCGGGCGAAGGTTGCGGCGGGTCTGGACTGGCAGTTGCGGGTGTATTTGCAGGTGTTGGAGGATTTCGGGGAGTTGCGGGAGCGGTTGGGGGTGGACCGGGTCCGCCCGGTGGGTGCGTTTTATGTGCCGTTGCGGCCGGGGCCGGAGTCGGGGGGTGATGCGGGCGGGTCGGAGGAGGAGCAGGCGGCGCAGCGGCGTCGGGCGTATCAGCATCAGGGGTTGTTTGATTTTGGGGCCTTGGGGTGGTTGGAGGCGACGGGAGATCGGCGCGGGGAGCAATTTGCGTGGCGTCGGACCGGGGATGGTTTGCCGCATGCGCAGAGCTGGCAGGCGATGGATTCGGCGGCCTTTGCCCGGTTCCGGGAGGAGAGCCGGCGGATGTTGTTGGAGGTGGCGGCCCGGATCTGGAGGGGGGAGGTGGGACCGGATCCGTATCGGCACCAGGGGGAGGTGGCTTGTGATTTTTGTGCGTGTGGGGCGATTTGCCGGTTGGATCGGCGCCGACACCGGTTTCGGCGCCTGGCGGTGGCGCGGCCCGGGTTTGACAGGGTGGGATGAGCTTGGCAGGCTGGGCGGCCGTTTAGGATTGGGAGGACTGTGAACGCGGAATTGCTGGCTCAAGCGAAGGCGTTGGGGTTCTCGGACCGTCAGATTGCGCATTTGACCGGGCGGACCGAGGACGAGATTCGGGCTTTGCGGAAGCAGCTGGGCTTGCTGCCGAGTTATCGTTTGGTGGACACGTGTGCGGCGGAGTTCGAGGCCTACACGCCCTACTATTATTCGACCTACGACCGCGGGGATGACGAGGTGCGGGCGTCCGACCGTCGGAAGGTGATGATCCTGGGTGGCGGGCCGAACCGGATTGGTCAGGGGATCGAATTCGACTACTGCTGCGTGCATGCGGCGTTTGCGTTGAAGGAGGAGGGATTCGAGACGATCATGGTGAACTCGAATCCCGAAACGGTTTCGACCGATTACGACACGAGTGACCGGTTGTATTTTGAGCCGCTGACGCTGGAGGATGTGCTGCACATTTATGAGCGGGAGCGCTGTCACGGGGTGATCACGCAGTTTGGGGGGCAGACGCCGTTGAATCTTTCGCTGCCGCTGCAGCAGAACGGGGTGCGGATTTTGGGGACGTCGGCGCGGAGCATCGAGGTGGCGGAGGACCGGGAGCTGTTTGCGGATTTGTTGCGGCGTTTGAACATTCCGCAGCCGCCGAACGGGATTGCGACCAACGAGGCGCAGGCGTTGGAGGTGGCGCATCGGTTGGGGTATCCGGTGCTGGTGCGTCCGAGTTTTGTGCTGGGGGGTCGGGCGATGCGGATTGTGTATTCGGACGCGGAGCTGCAGCAGTACATGCGGTTTGCGGTGGAGGCGTCGCCGGAGCGACCGGTGCTGGTGGACAAGTTTTTGGAGGAGGCGACGGAGGTGGATGTGGATTGTGTGGCGGATGTGGGGTTGTTTGAGGATCCGTCGGAGGGGACGGTGGTGATTGGGGGGATTTTGGAGCACATTGAGTTTGCGGGGGTGCATTCGGGGGATGCGGCGATGGTGTTGCCGCCGCACACGCTTTCGTATTCGACGATTCAGACGATCCGGGACTACACGCATGCGCTGGCGCGGGAGTTGCGGGTGGCGGGTTTGATGAACGTGCAGTATGCGGTGAAGGATGACACGGTGTATGTGTTGGAGGTGAATCCGCGGGCGTCCCGGACGGTGCCGTTTGTGAGCAAGGCGATTCAGGTGCCGCTGGCGAAGCTGGCGGCGAAGGTGATGGTTGGGCGGACGTTACAGGAGCTCGGATTCACCCGGGAGGTGTGGCCGCGGTACTGGGCGGTGAAGGAGTCGGTGTTTCCGTTCAACCGGTTTCCGGGTCAGGACATTTTGCTGTCGCCGGAGATGCGGAGCACGGGCGAGGTGATGGGGTTGGATGCGAATTTGGGGGTGGCGTATGCCAAGAGTCAGATGGCGGCCGGGGCACCGTTGCCGTTGAGCGGGAACGTGTTCATCAGTGTGAGCGACCGGGACAAGCCGCACATTCCGGCGATTGCGCAGCGGTTTGCCGAGCTGGGATTTCAGATTGTTTCCACGGGGCGGACGGCCCAGGTGTTGGAGGCGGTCGGTCTGAAGGTGCGCAAGATTTTCAAGATCAACGAGGGCCGTCCCCATGCGCTGGATTTGATCAAGAACGGGGAGCTGCAATTGATCATCAACACGCCCACCGGCTCAACCCCGCGGGCGGATCAGGTGAAGATCCGCACCACGGCGGTGCTGGCCGGGGTGCCGATCATGACGACGCTGAGCGGTGCGAAGGCGGCGTTGTTGGGGATCGCGGCGCTACGGCAGCACGGCTACGGCGTGAAGTGCCTGCAGGAGTATCGCTCCTGAGCGCGGGGGTGCTGTTCAGGAGCCGGGGAGGGCGCCCTTCCATTGGAGGGCCTGGAAGGCGATGTCACGCCGGTACTGTGCGCCTTCAAAGTGGATGAGGTCCACGGCCCGGTAGGCGGTGCGGAGGGCCGTGGGGAGGTCGGGTCCCCGTGCCGTTACGCCGAGGACGCGTCCGCCGCGGGTGACGAGGCGGCCGTTGTCCCGGGCGGTGCCTGCGTGAAACACTTTCACACCCGGGATTTGTTCGGCTTGGTCGAGTCCGTGGATGGGACAGCCTTTTTTGTAGTCGCCCGGGTAGCCGGCGCTGGCCATGACGATGCAAACGGTGGTTTGGTCGGACCAGCGGAGGGTGTGGGAGGCCAGTTGGTCCTCGGTGGCGGCCATGAGGAGTTCGAACAGATCGTTTTCGAGCCGGGTCAGGTAGACCTGGGCTTCCGGGTCGCCGAACCGGACGTTGAACTCGAGCACGCGCGGGCCTTCGCGGGTGAGCATGATGCCGGGGTAGAGCACGCCGCGGAAGAGGATGTCCTCGGCGCGGCAACCTTCCTGCCAGGGGCGCAGGATCCGGTCGTAGGCGGCGGCGAGTTCGGCGGGGTTGAGGAAGGGTGTGGGGCAGTAGGTGCCCATGCCGCCGGTGTTGGGTCCGGTGTTGCCCTCGCCCAAGCGTTTGTGGTCCTGGGCGGTGGGGAAGGGCAGTGCGGTGCGGCCGTCGCACAGGGCGTGCAGGGAGATTTCGATGCCCTCGAGGAGCTCCTGGATGACGATGCGTTCGCCGGCGGATCCAAGGACCCGTTTGACCATGAGGTCGTGGATGGCGGTTTGCGCCTCGGCGGGGTTGTGACAGACGCGGACGCCCTTGCCGAGGGCCAGACCGTCGGCCTTGACGGCGCAGCGGCCGCCGAGGGACTCGGCGAACTGGACGGCCGCGGCGGGGTCGGTGAAGGTGCGGGCGCGGGCGGTGGGGATGCCGTGGCGTTCCATGAATTGCTGGGAGAAGATCTTGGAGGCTTCGAATTGGGCGGCGGAGCGGGTGGGCCCCCAGACACGGAGGCCGTGGGATTGAAAGAGGTCCACGAGGCCGAGGGCCAGGGGGTTGTCGGGTCCGACCACGGTGAGGTCGGGCCGGTTTTCGGTGGCCCACTGGAGGAGGGCGGGCAGGTCTTCGGCTCCGATGGGGATGCACCGGGCCGTATCGGGCCGGGCGCGGAGAGGTTCTTGGGCGATCCCGGCGTTGCCCGGCGCACAGTAGAGGGCCGTGACATGCGGGGATTGCGCCAATTTCCAAACCAGAGCGTGTTCGCGGCCACCGCCGCCGATCACCAGCACTTTCATCGGGGGGCGCATTGAAACATCCAGGGCCGCGGGTGGGAAGCTTTTTGTCGGTGGGACGGCTTCCCTTGGCGTGGCGGGCGGATTCCGGGGATTGCTTGGCGGGCCGTGCCTGGGTTGCGATGTTCGGTGCCGAGGGCGGGCCGACTGATCCGCCCGGGGAGGTGGCCGAATCCGGTGGGTCGATGCGAGGGGGTGGGTGTGCGGGTGCGGAAGCTGGTGGACGTGGTAGGTTTTGGGCGGGGCAGGGGCGGGGTTGAGGCGGAGTGTGCGCGGGCGGGGCAGTTGTGGCGGGCGGCGGTTTGAGACGTGGTGATCGGTGGGGGCGGTTGGTGGTGGGG
>NZ_JAAKYA010000007.1 GCF_011044775.1 Limisphaera ngatamarikiensis
GCTGGTCGTGTCCACCATCGTCTCGCCCGTGGTCAGCCCCAAACGCGAACCACCCCCGGTCCCGCCCCGGATAACGTAGCCGCCCAGGATCATCACCGGCTTGCTCAACCCGTTCCAAAAAGCCGTCTCGTTGGCCTGCTGATAGTGCGAGCTGGGAACCGAACGGCTGATGATCACCAGGTCGTTGGTCTGCAGAGCCGCAAGAAAGTCGGGATTGGCATCCGCACTGTCCAACGTCACCAGCCGGGTCACCGTATGACCCCGGGCCCGCAACAACCGGGTGTAACCGGCATCCGGCGCATTGGTAAAACCCGCCCCGGCCGCCGTCGCGTCCGGCTGATCGTCCGCAGGATGAAAACTGACAAAGGCGATGTTGGCCGCCGCCACGGGAAGGCTTGGCACCTAGGTCAGACAGGCGAGGATGCTCAGAATCCGTTTCATGGCAGGATTGGGTTTGGACTTTCTGGTGTGCAGCGGTTACGACTGGCAACAAGGCTACAGCCGTCCGTCCATGGGTGTCAATAGATCCTGATCCGCAGAGGCGGCTGTTGCCTGGACACCCCCCGGAGCGACAGGGTCCGGACGCGCCTGACCCACCGGCCGGGCAGCGAGGCGGCAACGCGTTCGACCTGACGCGCCGGCCTGTCCGGTCACGTCCAGCCCATCCAGCCGGGCCTGCGGAGGACCCAACCCGGCCTCCTCGAGACGTCGGAAGCCCCGGGCTGCTTGGGAAGCGATCGCATCCCAAAGCCGATCCGGCAGGTTCGCCCCCGAGAGGCAGGGTCGGACGCCCCGGCGCCGTCGAGCCCACAGCACCGGGCAAATACCAGAACCTTCAATGCCGGAACCGCTTCTTCAGCAGTTTTCCTCGCTCGCAGATTTGACATCCAACCGGGTGGAGAGCCCGGGGCGCATCCCGGTTTTTGCATCCCCGGATCGGCCCCGGATTTCACGGCAAAACCCACCCCTTCGGATCAGCCGCTTCAACGGTTTCCGCTCCCCGACCCGAAGCACGCCGCCACAAGGGTACCGGGAATGTTGAGCACAGTCCCCGCCAAACAGGGCGTGTCCCGCCCCGGAACATGGCCGGATGCCAGAGACCGACATACGACCGAAAGCCCGCGGGCGCGCACAAAGAGCTTGCATCAAAAAGGCTTTCGCCGCTTCACTGGGCAGCAAATTCTGAGGTTCCGCCGCCATGAAAGCCAAAGCGTCTGCGCCGACCCGGCGGGGGATTCTGGCCGGGGGCAACTGGATCGTGGATCAGGTCAAGGTGATTGATGTCTGGCCGCAACCGGAACAGCTGGCCAACATCCTGAAGCAAACCCAGGGCACCGGCGGCGCCCCGTTCAACGTGCTGGTGACCCTGGCCCGGGCGGGCGCGCCCTTCCCCCTCTGGGCGGCGGGTATGGTGGGCAAGGACACATTGGGCCGCTGGATCCTCGATACCTGCCGCCGTTACAAGATCAACACGCGTCACCTGGGCCAGACCCCTCGCGCCGCCACGTCCTTCACCGACGTAATGACCGAGCAGGCAACCGGCCGGCGCACGTTCTTCCACGCCCGCGGTGCCAACGCCCTCTGGCGCGGTGAGGACCTCGACTTCGACAAGATTCGCGCGCGGATTTTTCATCTGGCTTATCTGCTCCTGCTCGATGGATTGGACCAGCCCGATCCGAAGTTCGGCACCCGCGCCGGTCGCCTCCTGGCCAGGGCCCACGAGGCCGGTATGAAAACCAGCGTGGACGTGGTGAGCGAGGACAGCGACCGCTACACCCGGATCGTCAAACCCACGCTGCCCTACGTGGATTACTGTTTCATGAACGAGTGGGAAGCCGGCCGCACCACCGGTTTCAAGATCCGGCAGCCCGATGGCCGGCTGGATGTGGTCACCCTCCGGCACGCAGCCGGCGCCCTCCTGCAAATGGGCGTGCGCGAACTGGTGGTGATCCATTTCCCGGAGGGCGCCTTTGCCCGCACCCGCCGCGGTGAAGACGTCTGGCAAATGTCGCTGCGCCTGCCGGACAAGTACGTCGTGGGCACTGCCGGGGCCGGGGACGCCTTCTGTGCGGGGGTGCTCTGGGGCCTGCACGAGGGGTGGGACCTGCAACGCTGCCTGCAAACGGGAATTTGCCTGGCCGGCGCATCGCTCTCCGACGCCACCTGCACCGACGGAATCAAATCGCTCCCGCACGCCCTCGGCCTGGCCCGCCGGTTCGGCTTCCGCCCCCCGCTGGAGGAGCTGAGTCAGACTTGAGAGCTGGCCTGCGCATAAGCTGGGGCGCCACGGGGAGCCGGTTCCCCTGTCACTTAAGCAGTTGCCGCGGCGACAAACTTCGTGATATTCCCGGCGTGTTGAAAGGCCGTGAAAAGCCTTCCACCCGATTACTTTAACGCTAACTTTGGGACCTTGGGAATTCATGGAGGTTGGTGCGGGCTTCAAAAACGCGTGCCTCTCCTGAGGCGCGAGAGTTCTCAAGCGATCCCCATTCTTCCATGACCCGGCCAGCGGCAGACCCACTGTTAAGAACCGCCAACTGTTCGTCGGAAAAGTTTACAGTCCTGCAAGGTTGCACAAACCACTGGTAAGCAGTCACATAGATCCTTCTACACTCATGAAAAGCCGCAAACTACCCGCCCAAAGCGTCGGCCCAGTTTACACTCCAATGGGCAGCTCACGGACAAAGGTTAAAAAGCCTCACAACTCAGCGATCATAAGTCATTGCAAATAAGCATTTTAACGCCAAAAGCTCGGAACCCAGCGGTTGGTCGGTTTAGCGTTTGGCACGCAATCTGCCGTTTGTGCTATCGCCCTCATGAGCGGGAGCTCATTTGGGGAATCGGTAGAAACACAACTTGAGCCATGCGTACAATGAAAAGGGTCCATAAGAAACTCCTTGGTGCACTGGTCATTACGCTCTTGGCCGGTGCCCTTTCTGCGCACGCGCAGACCTGGACGCCCATCGACCCCGGAGGGCCTATCACGGAGGCAGGTCCACCTGTACCCAAGTCGCTGCCTGAGGGTTGGAGCGGGCTCAGCAGTCTGTGGGCTTTCGGATTGGCTTTGGCCTCTCTGGGCGCCCTCAGGCTGCGCAGGTGCCGAAGCTAAGAGGCAAAACCGGGGCGTCCGTGAAACGGTCAAGGAGGGGCGGCCCATAACGGGCCGCCCCAACTCATTGGGCATGGGCCGCCATCTGACGCAGGCGGGTGCAATCCGCCGGTCCGCAGAGTGCCCCTCATTTGCTCCGGAAACCCTCAGAGAACTTCGTAGCCAACCCGAGCCCAATTCAAAATTCCGAGCCTGACGCGAAGCAAGGACTCGTAGGCACATCAGATCCCGTCCCTGAGGAACTCCCCGGTATAGCTTCACAAAGCTCACAACAGGCTGCTCAGGTCAGCGCCCGGCAGCCCCAACCCTGCGCCAGCAGCACCAACAAGACGCCGGCTTTCTCAAACGCCCCGACGCTGTCGGTCCAACAGCGCTTCTCCTTTCAAAGGCTTGAATGAAAGGCGCGCTGACCGGCGCGCGGGGACCGGCAGGGCCTTTCCAGACTGCTTCAGATCGTCTCGGATTCGGTGGTCACCGGGGTCTGGTCGCCTCGCAAGGCTGCTTTCAGGGCGTGCCAGGCCAGGATGGCGCATTTGACCCGGGCGGGATACTTGTGCACGCCGGCGAACACGGCCAGTTTGCCCACGCCGTCGGCCACCTTCCCCGTGGTTACCATCTCATGCACGGCTTCGAACATCCGTTCCACCTCGGCCCGGGTTTTACCCCGGGCAAACTCGGTCAACAGGGAGGCCGACGCCTTGGAAATGCAACAGCCCGACCCCACGAAGCTGATGTCCTGAATGCGGTCCCCTTCCAGACGCAGGTAGAGCCGGAGCTGGTCGCCGCAGAGGGGATTGTGTCCCTGGGCGGAGCAGGTGGCCTGCGGCAGCTCGTGAAAGTTCCGCGGATGCTTGCAGTGGTCCAGGATGACCTCCTGGTACAGATCATCAATGTCTTCGAACATGGGCGCAGGGGTTGAGCCGCGGCCGGCCGATTCAGGCCGGCACGGCCAGGTGGCTGGTGGCTTCGAGCCGGTCCCAGACCAGTTGGTCCAGGATCTCGCGGGCGGGCTCGTACTGTACGCGTTCGATGATTTCCCCGGCGAAGGCGTGGATGAGCATGCGCCGGGCCGTGTCGGGGCCGATACCGCGCGAGCGCAGGTAGAAGATGGCCTCCGGATGCAACTGACCCACGGTCGCGCCGTGGGTGCATTTGACGTCGTCGGCGTAGATTTCCAGCTGCGGCTTGGTGTTGGCCTGGGCCTCGTCGGACAGCAACAGGTTCTTGTTGGTTTGTTTGGCGTCGGTTTTTTGGGCGCCGGGACGGACCAGGATGCGCCCGTGAAAGACCCCGCGCGAGCGGTCGTCCAAAATACCGTTGAAGTATTCGTGACTGGCGCAGTGGGGTTGGGCGTGTTCGACGATCATGTGATGATCGGCCAGTTGTTCGCCCCGGGTCAGATACAGCCCGTTCAGGATGGCTTCCAATCCCTCCCCGGCCAACCGGACACGCAGGTTGTACCGGGAAATGCGACCGCCGAGGGCAAAGGAGTGCAGGAACGCCCGGCAGGCACGGCCCAGCGAGGCGTGCAAACCGGCGATGTGAAAGCCCTCCACGGATTCGTCCTGGAACTTCAAGTGTTCGATGTGGGCTTCGTCGCCCACCTGGAGTTCCGTCAGCGCGTTGTTGAAGTATCGCTGGGCACCCGCGTGCACGTAGCTCTCGATCAAGGTCACATGGGCCCGGTCGCCCACCACAAGCAGGTTCCGCGGACAAAAGGTCAGACCTTCCGCGGCCGGGCCGGCCAGATGAACCACCTGCAGGGGCTGTTCCAGGCATGTGTCGGCCGGGATCCAAACCCATGCGCCGTCCGTGAACCACGCCTGGTTCAGGGCTGTAAACCCGTGTTCGGGCGTTCCGACCAGGCGGTTCAAATGCTGTCGGACCCGTTCCTCATCCGCCTCCAACGCGGCCGCCAGGCTGCCGAACCGGACCCCGTCGGGCAGCCCGTCCAGCACGGACAGTTCCGGTCGGTAATGGCCGTTGACGAAAACCAGTCTCGGCCCTTGCACCCTGGCAAAGAGGAGGTCATTGAGGGCATCCGGAGGAATGTCCACCGGCTGCGGCTCCAGCGCGGGCTTGAAAGCCATCCGGGCAATGGGCGCGACGTTGGTGTAACGCCAGTCCTCGTCCCGCAATGTGGGCAGGCCCAAGGCCTGCAACTGCTCCAGGGCGTTCCGCCGACTTTCCAACAACCAGGCCGGCTGCGCCCTCAGCTCGGCCACGCGGTCGAACTGGTTGATGTACTTGTCCACTTTCCTGCTCGTTTCGATCGCTGCCTGACTCATGATCTTTTCCTGCTCGGAGATCCCGCCGGGCGGGGCGAACAGTCTCCCATGGAAGGCCCCGCACCGCAACGGCGAAACGGCCCAAGCATAGCACGGGAAACCCGTCGCTCAAATGCACGGTTCCCAAAAAGCCGGCCCGGAGGCGTGGCCGCGGGGCAAATCCGCGGCCGGCCGGTCCCGGCGGCCGGGGATTACCGGCCCGCCACGGGCGTCGGGGCCGGGGGTGCAGGGGACGGGTCGGGACCCGTCTTGACCGGTTCGGGGCCTTCCACAATGTAGGGTGCAAACTCCTCCAAGTGCTGCGGATACAGATGCACCTTGAACCGGGCCGTGCGGGGATAGTACCGGCGTTCCACCACCTGACCGACGCTGTGCAGGCGCGCGATCAGATCGGCCCGCTCATGGGGGATGGCCACCCGCACCAGTTGCCGGGCCGGCCGGAGGTGACGCGCGATTTCCTCCAGCAGGGTCGGTAACCCCTGGCCCGTGAGGGCCGAGATGGCCACGGCATGCGGATGTTTTTCATAGAACCGGGCCGGCACCTCCTGGCGCGGCAGCCGATCCACCTTGTTGAAGACCACCAGCGTGGGTTTCTGGTCGGCGCGGATCTCCTTCAGCACCGCGTCCACGGCGGCCATTTGCTCCTCCGCCAGCGGATGGCTGATGTCCACCACGTGCAGGAGCAGGTCGGCCTCGGTCACCTGTTCCAAAGTCGCCTTGAAAGCCTCCACGAGCTGGTGCGGCAGTTTCCGGATGAACCCCACCGTATCACTGATCAAAACCTCCTGCCGTGTGGGCAGCCGCAACCGGCGCGTGGTGGGGTCCAACGTGGCAAACAACTTGTCCTCCACCAGAACCCCGGCACCGGTCAGGGCATTCAGCAGGGTGGACTTGCCGGCATTGGTGTAACCCACCAGCGAGGCCAGCGGATAGTCATGGCGTTTGCGGGCCACGCGCTGAAGGGTGCGCTGCCGCCGGACCTCTTCCAGTTCCCGTTCGATCCGGGCAATCCGGTCCTGCACCCTGCGCCGGTCCATCTCCAACTGGGATTCACCCTCGCCCCCGCGCACACCAATCCCGCCCCGCTGACGCGACAGGTGGCCCCAATATCGCGTCAGCCGGGGCAGCAGATGCTGCAGCTGGGCCAGCTCCACCTGGAGTTTGCCCTCCCGCGTGCGCGCCCGCTGGGCAAAGATCTCCAGGATCAGCGCCGTCCGATCCAGCACCTTGCATTGAAAGACCTTCTCCAGGTTCCGGTGCTGCGCCGGGGTCAGTTCATCATCGAACACCACCGTGTCCACCTGATGTTGCCGGCACCAGGCGGCAAATTCCTCCGCCTTGCCACGACCGATGAACGTGGCCGGATGAAGCGATTCCACCTTTTGAATCCCCTCCCCCACCACCTGGCCGCCGGCCGACACCACCAGCTGGGCCAGTTCGTCCAGGGAATCACGGGTTTGCCACCCGTTGCCCTGATGTTTCAGTTCCGCCGCCACCAGGAAGACGCGTTCCGGGCGGCGATCCAGGGTTTCAATCAAGCCGTTCAACGCAGGTACAAACCAATGAGGTTCGGGTTCGAATCCGACCAGGGATTTTGGGCGGCCGCAACCCATCCGGAGCCCGCGTCCGGGAAATCCTCCCCCGGACCAGGCTTGCGCGGCTCGCCGACCCTCCACCCGCCGTCCGGCCGGGGCCGGACGCGTTCAACCCCCGGAGCCGGTAACCCCCTCAGGATGGCCAACTGGTTCATGCAACAGCGGCCTCCGGGGCTTTTGCCCTCCGGGGATGGCCTCTTCCGGAAAACGGCAGGCAATGATGCATGTCCATGTCCGTCCGGGCCAGGTCGGCCCGGCGTCCCTGCCGGTTTAGTGCAGGACCAACCAACGCGAGGAATCGCTCCGTCTCGAGCATCACCCCTTACAATACGACCGCCGCCCCGATTGTCGAGTGTCACCGTCCGCTCCGCCCCGCTTTGGCACACTCCCCCTTGCCCGACCCGCAACGTCACAGCACCTAATCCCGGGCATGCAGGTCCGACCACCCCTCGGGCCGGACCAGTCCCGGGTGCCAGGGCGGGTCATGAACCACGATCACTTCCGCCTCCGTCACACCGGGAACCGACAGCAACGCCTGTTGGGCCCCCGCCACCAGCACGCCCTCCAGCGGGCAACCGGGATTGGTCGTTGTCATGTGCACTCGCACCCGATCCTCCCGACACTCCAGCTCGTACACAAGGCCCAGGTCCACGATGTTGCAACCGAGTTCCGGGTCCACCACACGGCGCAACGCCTCCCACAATGCTTCTTCGCGGATCATGACGCCGACCTCCACCGGGGTTCGGGCACGCCAGCCGCACGTTCCGCGGGTTCGGCGCGTCGCACCCAAACCCATCCCAGATTCACCGCATGCAACATCATGGCGGCGGCAAAGAGCAGCGCGCCCGCCCGCACCCACTGGGTGTGGGACGCCAACGCACCCAAAGTCCAACCCAGCACCGCCGCCATATGGAGGCCATAGCCCGTCCGAAGCCACCCGCCCCGGTACAACTCATGAAGGGCCGGCACCGGGCGCAACCCCACCCACGGCGCGTACCAACGATACCACGCCAGGAAGGGCACGATCTTGTACAACATGCCCAGAAGGCAAAACGTGAACAGGCCCGTCAGCGCCCACAACCCGTACACGTTTTCCCATTGCCCCACCCGCGCCGTCAGCACCAGCCCGGGCCACGACAGGTACAGCGCCAAACCGCCCAGCGGGATCAGCCACGCCAGCCCGGTCAGGAAGTAGCGCATGGCAAAATCCAACTCCGGCCGTTTCCGGCGGCGCAACACCTGCGCCAGGTCCCATCCGTACCCCGCCAGCGCAACCAACCCGATCCCGGTGAAACACAACTTCCACGGGCTGCGATGGAGGATGGTCAGGAAGCTGCCCGCGGTGGCCAGGTTGAGCAGAGCCCAGACCCCGAGCACGCGTCGCGGGGAAGGCGCCGGTCCCAACGTGAACATCGGCACCAGCTGATACGAAACCCCCACCAGCAGGATCAGAAAGGCCCCCACCAGTCCCAGATGCGCGTGCGCATGCATCAGGGCGATCGGGTCGAAACGCCGGAGATACGTGGCCGTGGATTCCAGGGCATGCACCAGCGCCCCCAGGGGCGTGGTCGGATCCAGCCGCGCCGCCGATTCATACGTGCACTTCGCCGCGGCAACGCCCAATCCCACCGTCACCACGGCACCCCACCAGAACAGCGAACTCAAAACAACGACGCTCATCCAGGTCCGCCGTGGCGCCCGCAGTACCGTCCGCACCAGGTTCCACACGCACAACCCCACACCCAGCGCCAGGACCGAGCCGAAGTGGCCCACCTGCTTGGGATCCCATCGCCAGAACATCCAGACCATGCCAGCAAACCCGACCAGGTGACACACGAAATGCCAATGCGCCAGCCGTCCGCTGTACAGCCGCGTACCCAGGACCACCGGCACCAGTTGATACAGGGCGCCAAAGACCACCGAACCCATCCAACCCAGCACCGTCAAATGGGTCAGTGCAATGACGAACTGGTTGTAGTGGTACGTGGCCAGCACTTCGGGCCGGAGCAGGATGCCCACGGGCAGCCCCACCACCGAAAGCAGGCCCACGCCGAAAAACCGCAACGGCAATCCCACCGGGGGCGCATGCGCCGACAGAGGTGGCACGGGTCGGGCGCTCGTTCGGTTGACGCCCTCGTTCCCAACCCCCGGTTGGACGTTTGCCCCGGTCACGGGTTTTCCCTCCTCACGCCGGGTCGATCCGGGTCATGAAGGAACCGTCCGGCAACGCCTCCGTGCGGGCTTGAAACCCGCGCCGGGCCAGCAGGGGGTAAAGGTGCAGCGGCTGTCGATCCGTGCGCACGACCAGCGTGGTGCCGGCCGGCAGATGCACCAACGTCTCCAGAACGCGCGTCATGGGTTCGGGCGGTGCCAAACCACGCAGGTCCAGCTCCACCTGACCCGTCAGTTCAGCCTCCCGGGCACCGCCGCACCCGCATCCGCAACCGGCCGAGCCGGTCGCCCCCTCCGGCAGGTCGGCCGACGCCTCTCCGATTCCCCCCTCATCCGTCGGGACAAAGACCACCTCAAAGTCGCCCCCGGGCAGTTGGCGCGTGCTGTGTTGGAATCCGCGCGCAGCCAGAACGCTGTAGAGCGGCACCGGCTCAAAGGGCACCAGCAAACGCAGCGACTGCCCCGGCCCCAACGCCGCCACGGCGTCCATGATCCGGCCGCAGGGTTGCCGCCCTGCCTTCAAATCCTCCCGGACATCCACGGTAACCATGGTCGAGTTCATCGCCCCTGAATCTGCCGCAGCGGCACGCGGCGCGCCTTGACCCAGGTCAAACGATCCGCCGATCCCGAAGTCCGGTTCGGGGATGCGTTGAATCCGCCCGGCAGCGGGGCGGCCCGCCGCGCCGGCCTAGCGGCGCGACGTGGTGGGAGGGTCGTTGGTGGCGCCGCGGGCCTGCGCTTCCCGGTACTTCAGGTTGCGCTCCACCCGGTTCTTCAGTTCTTGCAGCGCGGGTTCGGTCACCTTTTCCAACAGTGCCCGGGCCTCTTCAAACTGTCCGGCCAGGATGCGGACCCGCGCCAGATGAATGAGCACGCCCTGACGTTCCAGGTTGTCCCGGGCCAGTCCCAGCGTATAGGTCCAGGCCAGCAGCGCCTCGTTGGTCCGGAGCGGTTGAATGCCGTAGTAGGTCTGGGCGATGTCGTGCGCGAGGAAGAAGTTCGTGGGATCCAGCTGCAACGCCCGCGCGTACAGGTCCAGGGCCTTGTCGAACACCTGTTGTTCCGTGATCCCGAAAAACTCCATGGCGTCCTTGCGGAAGAGGTACACGGTGGTGCCGAAGTTGTGATAGTACACCGGTTCGAGCGGGTCGAGTTCGATGGCCTTCTGGTAATACTGGAAGGCGTTGGTCACGGGACCGCGGTGGCCGTAGTAGTTGGCCAGGTTGTTCCAGGCAGCCGGGTTCTGCGGGTCCAGTTGGCGGGCCTTTTCCCACTGTTCCACAGCGCCCTCCTCTTCCTTGATCTCGTTCAGGAAGCTGCCATATGCCAGCCGCGCCCGCGCATGATTCGGATGGCGCCGGAGGAAATCCTCGTACGCCTTGCGCACCTGCTCGATCCGCTCGTCAATCCGCCGGCGCAACTCCGCCCGCGCCGACTCATTGTCGGCTCCGGCGCTCTGGAAGTCGCGGATCAGCCGGTCCAGCTCCGCCAGCGTCTGGTCGTCCAACTCCAAAAGCCGCCGGTACTCCTTTTCGACCGGATCCTCGGGATTGGCGACCAGGTTGGTCCGCGCGGGCGGTGGGGCGGGCAGGGCAAGCTCGGCCGGCGGCGCATTGGAAGCCAGAAGCGCCGTCAACAGCACCATCAGCAGATTACTCATGCGCCCAAGTTACCCCGAACCGCCGTCCTGTCGAGCCACGTCGGGACGCCCGGTTCGCCGGCGAATCATCGAGCCGCCCCCGTTTCCCGCCCCGCACCGTCGTCCAGACCCACCCGCATCCAACCCCGCTGTGCATGGGCCCGGGCCAGTGTGATGTAACGCAGCGCCCGCGGCTTCAGACTGTTTCGTTCCTCAGCGGTCAACGCACGCACCACCCGCGCCGGTACACCCATCACCAGCGAGCCGGGTGGCACCACCATGTTCTGCGGAACCAGCGCCTGGGCACCCACGATGGACTGCGCCCCGACCACGGCTCCATCCAGGATCGTGGCCCGCATTCCCACCAACACCTCGTCCTCCACCCTGCAGGCGTGCAACACCGCGCCGTGCCCCACCGTCACGTACGCCCCGACCTCGCAGGGCTGTTCCGCCGACAAGTGCACCACCACATGATCCTGCAGGTTGGTGCCCCGGCCGATCACGATCCGGTTCAGGTCCGCCCGCACCACTACGTACGGCCACAAGTTCACCTCGGCGCCCAGGTGCACCTCCCCCAGCACCAGGGCGGTCGGTGCCACATAGATGGGGTCCTCCCAGCGCGGATTGCACTGCAACGACGCCCAGTGCGCGCCCTCGTCGGATGATCGGTTCATGGCCGACGCACTGGTACCCCTGCCGCGGGCGCTTCGACAATGAAAAACCCGCCCGACCTTTCGGCCGGGCGGGTTGGGTTCCTCCGGTCGAAACGCCCGTCAACGGCAATGACCATGGGGGCGAGCCGGACGGGCCATCGCCACATGCACGGCGACTCTCGGGGGATGTACCACCACAACCGGCGGCGGAGCCACCATCACAGGTGCGGGTCGGACACAGGTCACCACGGGCACCGGAGCCACCACCACAGGGGGCGCCACCACCACGGGCGCAGGCGCCACCACCACCGGAGGCGGTGGCGGAGCCACCACCACGGGCGCCGGGGCAGCACAAACCGGCGCCGGCTGCAAAGCCGCCATCAGGGCCGCACCCGCCACCGCCCCGGCCAGAATCTTCCCCGCCGTGGCCCATTCACGGTCTCCGGCCCGCGCCGAAGAGACCGTCGCCAGCGCCACCACGGCCGCCGTCAGCATCGCCATGCACCGTTTCATACGCACCTTCCTCCTTCCTTTCACCGGAGTCGCCGTCCCTTCAACGGCTTCCAACCCTTTCGACGTGCCGCCTTGCCAATTATTCGACCCGGGCGTATTGGTGGATCCGGACCGAAACATGACTCCGGGCCCACGCAGCAAACCACCGGTCTACCGGCGGGAACGCCGGTTGCCCCGGCGTTTGCGGGATCTCACCCCCACCAAGGCCTTCAACCCGCGCACGTTCTTTCGGGAAATGGTCTGGAAGGCCCTGCTCACGCCCCGCACCGGATCCCCCAAACCGCCCGCCTTCCCCAAACTCCACCAGGGACAAATCGCACTGACTTGGATCGGGCACGCCTCCTTCCTCATCCAATTCAACGACCTGAACGTCCTGATCGACCCCAACTTCGCCAACTGGCTCTTCTTTCTGAAACGAATCCGTCACAGCGGACTGAAGGTGGAGGACCTGCCGCCCATTGACCTGGTGTTGCTGACCCACGCCCATTTCGATCATTTCCACCGGCCCAGCCTCCGCAAACTGCCCCATCCCCGCATCGCGGTCATGCCCTGGGGCATGGGTGACCTCGCCCATGACCTCGGTTTCGAACGCATCGTCGAGCTGGAATGGTGGGACAGTTTCTCCCACAACGGTTGGAAGGTCACCCTCACCCCCTGCCGGCACTGGGGCGCCCGCGTCCTGCGCGACGACCACCGCGGCTACGGCGGTTTCATCCTCGAATACCAGGGCCGCCGACTCTACCACGCCGGCGACAGCGCCTACTTCGACGGGTTCAAGGAAATCGGGCAGTATTGTCCGCCGGAAATCGCCCTCCTGCCCATCGGCGCCTACAAACCCGATTCCTTCCGCAACGTGCACATGGGCCCCGAGGAAGCCCTGCAGGTCTTCAAAGACGTGCGCGCCCAGTGGATGGTCCCCATGCACTACGGCACGTTCCGCCTCTCCTTTGAAGACCCGGACGAACCTCCCCGTCTCCTCCGCGAACTGGCCCGCAACGAAGGTCTCCTCTCCAGCATCCGGTTCCTGGAGGAAGGCGTCCCCGAATTGTTCTAGACCCCGGCCCGAGCCCGGCCCCGCAACGGACCCGATCCGGCACGTCAGGTTTGGCCCCCGTCACAAGCCGGACTCCAACCTGTCCGACCTGCGCAGTGCGACACCGCCCCGGCTCACCATTCAATGCTCTCGCCAAACTCGGGCCGCAAAGCCTCCAGACCAAACCTCGACAAAATCCGCGCCGCCAGGGGTTCGCGGCCCCGGGGTTCCCCATGCGTCAACACCACCCGCGGGCGCACCCGGGTCAGCGGCTCCAACCACCGCAACAACGCCGTTTGCCCCGCATGTGCGCTGAACCCGTTCAATGTGTGAATCCGCGCACGAACGGCAATTTCCTCCCCGAAAATCCGGACCCGCCGTGCCCCGTCCACCAATTGCCGCCCCAACGACCCCTCCACCTGATACCCCACAAACATCACCACCGTCTCCGGCCGCCACAAACCATGCTTCAAATGATGCAGGATCCGGCCCCCGGTACACATGCCCGAGCCGGCCATGATCAGACACGGTCCCGGCACCTCATTCAGCCGCATGGAATCCTCCGCCGTCGGACACGGAATCACATGCCGATGGGTCCGAACCAGTTCACACGACTGCTGCAGCGCGCGCGCCTCGGCATCAAACAGGTCCGGATGCCGCGCGTAGATCTCCGTGGCCTCAATGGCCATCGGACTGTCCAGGTAAACCGGAAACGGTTTCACCACGCCCGCGCAAAACAGCTCGTCCAGGTGATACAGGATCTGCTGCGTCCGCCCGATGGCAAACGCCGGCACCAGCACCCGCGCCCTCCGCTCCACCGCATCCTCGATGATGGCGCGAAACTCCGCCAGCGTCTCCGCCGGCGATTTGTTGTCGCGATCCCCGTAGGTGGATTCCAAAAAGACCACCTGGCCCGGCGCCGGTTCCTCCGGATCCGGCACCAACGCCAACCCGGGCGGACCCACGTCCCCGGAAAACACCACCCGCCGTGGTCCCCCGGCCGTTTCGGCCACCAACTCAATGCTGCCGGATCCCAGCATGTGTCCGGCGTTCACCCACCGCGCTCGCACGCCGGGACCCACCTCCGTCCACACACCGTACTCCACCGGCCGAAACAGCTTTAGTGCAGCCTCGACCTCCGCCTCCCCGTACAACGGCTCCAGCAGGGGCTTGCCCGCCCGCATGCGTTTCCGATTGAGCCGGGCAATGTCGTGGGCCTGGACCTTCGCAGCATCCCTCAACACCAGACCGGCCAGCTCCACCGTCACCGGATGCGCGTACACCGGCCCCTCGTAACCATCCCGCGCCAGCAACGGCAGCCGCCCCACATGGTCCAGGTGCGCATGCGTGACCAGTACCGCGTCCAACCGCCGCGGATCCAGGCCGGCGGGAATTCGGTTCCTCTTCTCCGCCCGCCCATGCCCCTGAAACAGGCCGAAGTCCACCAACACCCGGGCCCGTCCCGTCTCCACCAGATAGGCCGAGCCGGTCACCTCCCCCGCCGCGCCAAACACCGTGACTCTCATTCGTCCCCTCCGTTCAACCCCGACGCGTCACCGGGTCGCCGCGCATCTTCGCGCCGTGCCCGTCAACATGGCAAGCCCGCGCTGTCGCCCCCTCAACCCACCCAGCGCAACACCCACGGCAGCCACCACACCGTCACCATCACCACCAGCACGATCCCCACCACGTCCAACACCAACCCGTGCCGCAGCATTGTGCCCAGCCGCACCCTGCCCGACCCGTAGACCAGTGCGTTGGGCGGCGTCGAAACGGGCAACATGAACGCCAGAGACGCCCCCAAACACGCACCCATCGCCGGCGCCACGGGCGTCACACCGGCAGCCTGCGCGGCCGCCAATGCCATGGGCACCACCACATTCGCCGTGGCCGTGTTCGAAGTGACCTCCGTCAACAACACCGCCATCACCGTAAACAGCAACGTCAACGCGAACGTGTTCCCCGCCGGCAGCATCTCCACCAGCTTCTGCCCCAGCCACGGCGCCAACCCCGTCGCCACCGCCGCCTCGCCCAACGCCAGCCCGCCGCCAAACAACAGAATCGTCCCCCAATCCACCCGCCGAATTTCCTCCCAGCCCAGCGCAAATTCGCCCCTCCGCCAGTCCACCGGCAGCGCAAACAACACCAACGCCCCCAGCAACGCACATACTTCCTCCGGCAAATGCCGCGTCCACCACCGGTACAACGCCGCGTCCGTCCCGGCCAGCAGGCTCACCAGCCCGGGGAAGACCCACAGCACCACCGTGGCCAAAAAAGCCGCCAGCACCTGTTTCTCCGCGCGCGTCCAGGGGCCCAGACCCTTGCGCAGCTCCTCAACCCACGCTGTGCCCGCGCGGCTTTCCCCCGCCCATCCCCTGCACGCCCGGGAGAAATACCCCACCAAAAACCCGCCCAGCCCCGCCGCAACCGGCAACGCCACCACCATCCACTGCAAAAACGAAAGCTCCACACCCGCCTGCTCCCGCAAAAAAGCCAGCCCGATCAGATTCGGCGGCGAGCCCACCGGCGTGGCCATTCCCCCAATCGAAGCCGCAAACGCCACCACCAACAAAAGCGACGAGGCCGGTGAGGCCGACCCACGCCCGGCCACCGCCCCGCGCTCCCTGCGTTCCCATTCCGTGATCACCGCCAGCGCCATGGGAAACAACATCGCGGCCGTGCTGGTGTTGGACACCCACATGGACAACGCCCCGCACGCCAGGGCAAACGCCGCCAGCAACCGACCCGGCCGCTCCGCCACACCCGGCAGCCCCAGCAACCCGATCGCAAGCCGCCGGCTCAGCCCGTGCCGCATCATCCCCGCCGCCAACAAAAAACTGCCCACAAACAAAAACAGGACCGGATGCCCGAAACTCCGGAATACCGTGCGTGCATCCCCCACCCCCAAAACCACGCACAGGCAGGCGGCCAACAACGCCGTCGCCCCCAACGGCAGCGCCTCCGTCAGCCACAACACCATCACCAGCCCCCACACCGCCAGCAGCCGATGCGCCTCCACCGACAACTCCGGCACCGGCCAAAGCCATAACCCCAACCCGGTCACCGGCCCCAGAATCCACCCGACCCAACGCCGGTACCGATCCCATACCGGCAACAAACCGCGCGCGTTCTCCCTCGACTGCTCCGGGTCCATTCACCGCCTGCTTAAACCCCAACCCGCCCCGCCTGCCAAGAGCAAAGCCGCCACCCCAACCACACCGCAC
>NZ_JAAKYA010000008.1 GCF_011044775.1 Limisphaera ngatamarikiensis
CGGGCGCAGAGGACTGCGCCCCTCCCGGCGGGCGTTCGCCGCCCAATTCTCCAATCGTCGAGGACGGAGACCCTCGTGGGCGGCGTGAACCGCCGCATGAACGGGCATAGAGGACTGTGCCCCTCCCGCAAGGTCCCGTGGGAGGGACCGTGTCCCCGCGGTCCGCAAGGAAAGCCAGACACCGGTGGCCCTGCCGAAGCTGCAGCGCGACCTCATGGCCGGGTTCCCTTGCGAGCTCCGACAGGTCGGGAGGGACGGCGTCCCCGCCGTCCGCAAGAATTTCGGGCATAGAGCACTGTGCCCCTACCGTAAAGTCGCATGGGAGGGACCTCAACCCCGCCGTCACCTCGAATGCGCCTAAAATAAGCAGCTGCTCGCAAGCAGGTGTACCGGCCACCCGGCTTGTTGCAGCGGGAAAAGGCTGAGGAACACTTTGCCGGACACCAACTGCCGCCATGGAGCTCGCGACCTGCTTTGCGCGCTCTCTTCTGCCCGTTCTCCGTGTCCTCTGTGTCTCTGTGGTTCGATCCCTCCATGCCTCTGGACCAACCGGACCGGCTGCAGGGGGAGGTGCGGTCGGCGGTGGTGGTGCAGACGCCGGAGCTGATGAACTACGACCT
>NZ_JAAKYA010000009.1 GCF_011044775.1 Limisphaera ngatamarikiensis
GGTCTCCGTCCTCGACGATTGGAGAATTGGGCGGCGAACGCCCGCCGGGAGGGGCGCAGTCCTCTGCGCCCGATATTCTTGCTGACCGCGAGGGGGCGGTCCCTCCCATGGGACCCTGTGGGAGGGGCACGGTCCCCCGTGCCCGTTCATGCGGCAGCTCAAGCCGCCCTGGAGAGTCGCCGTCCCCGGCGATTGAAAAGATTGGGCCGGCGAACGCCCGCCGGGAGGGGCACAGTCCCCTGTGCCGGCATCTTTCTACGGGCCATAGCGCTACGCTCCGTCCCTTACCTGCGCCGTCCTCGCCCACCCCATGGCGTCCAGATCGCCGCTCGGCTCGTAAGCACCAGCGCCCCCGGCGCTTCCCCACACGCCGCACGGCTCCATGCATCCCGAGCCCCAAGCACCCTCTGCACCTCTGAAGTTCATCGCAACGCCACATCCGCCCAAAGCACGCTGGCCAAAGCATCCGATGGGTTGAACGCTGGCCTTGAGGCTCAGGACGTGGACGGCATGCAGTTGTGCTCGAGGCTGGCCCTACGGACTCTCCGGATCGTTCCTTGCAGTGCCATTAACATCTCCCGGCGGACTTCGACTCCGCTGCTCAGCTCAATCCACGGGCAAGCCCGTCAGGGCTATCAACACAAACCCAACCACCACAAGCGCTACGCACTCCACCAACAATCCCACCACCGTGAACCCGAGCTTCTCATACCACCTCCCCGGGTACAACAGGCCAGCCACAAAAGGAAGAACGGTCAGCCCAAGCAGATACGGCCCCCCGTAATCCACCATAACCTGTCCGGGATGCACAACCTTGCGCCACACATACGCCGACACCATGATTGCACCCGCGCCACCCGCGCCACACAACGCCCATTTCCATTGCTTCAGCGCCCACCCCAACCACACGCTGCCAAATAACACCAGGTGTACGGCAAGTTGCAGCCAACCCCCCAACCATCCGCCACCAAAGGAAACGGTATCGGGTATAAACATTCCAATCAGCACCATGCTATACGTAGTTCCCAAGACCGCCTTCGCAAGCCTAGAACGTACACTCCGCTCCATGATAACAACCCGTAATCTGATATGGCCTCCACCCACACCTAAGTGCATTTTGAGTTGCCCATACCAATGTCGTATACACTTCACCCTGCGGGAACCGGTGCGTTTTCAACCACTTGGGATCGAAATCGTACGTGTCATCCAGACAGACGCTGAACGAAAACACCCCACACGCGCATGTAGTGCTGATGGTCAGCTCCACGTAGCCCAGCGCAAGCTCCCATGGAGCGCCCACAGCCGCCACCTCTTTTGACGAGTTCATCCAGTACCGCCCACCATGCTTGCAACGGCGCCGCTCCGCCTCGATCATGTCCAACACTGTCATCCCGTTCCCGGCTCTGGCAGCGCTTACCACCGATTCCATGTCCCTGCACGATAAATACCACGTCCCCCCAGCGCCCGACACATACCTGTCCCACGCCGCCTTCTCCTGTGGTGTATTCAAGAAGCTTCTGATAAGCTCTGCAGCCAGACGGCAGCGTAACGGCGGTCGCGGCGGGGAAGGCGGCCGGGGTGGATACCGAGGACAATCGAAATATGGACAATGGCCCTGGATCCACAGTCCGGTGGGGTCAACGTGAAGTACCGAGTCGTTGGACGCGAATGCCATGAGATGAACTCCACCCTGCTCCTCAATCGGATCCCGGCTCAACCACCTTCCCAGGGCGGGACTGTAGGCACGGTATTCGTACAGCACCAGGGCCGTCCCGTCCTCCGTCCGCTTCGTGCTGAACCGGAACGGATTCGAACTGGCCGCAGCACCCGTCAGCCGCAAAGGCTCTCCAAACGGTCCATACTCGTACCGGCCAGTCTCGGTGCCGGTGCTCGCCGAGACCAGGGTCCACACGTTCCCGTTGCCGTCGTACGTCACAAAGTGCA
>NZ_JAAKYA010000010.1 GCF_011044775.1 Limisphaera ngatamarikiensis
GTCTGGGAACGACCACGAGCTGACCCCGTACGAAAACCCGCCGGTCCACAACACACTCCCATCCGACGAAAATGTCAGGGCCATCTCGGGCCCCACCCGCCCGCCCACCGTCCATTTGGGTTGAATCTCCAAGACCGGCGGGGGCGGTGTGCCTTCAAGCCGGGCCGTACCGCCCACCCAACTGCACGCCAGAACGCAAAGGCCCTTAACCACGGCAGCCGTCTGCCGCTTCAGCCGGGCCCATCGATCCGAAGTTATCCCGGGACGCCGCATCTTCCCCTCTGTTGCCCACCTGGACTCAGCCCCTTCGCGCATCGCCACGGTTTCTGAGTGATCCGTACGTTTGCGTCATGACCAGGGAGACCGTGCCAGAACTTTCCCCAAAGTCCTGACCGACCCCGGCCTCACCTTGTATCCCTTCTACCCGTGGGCGCAGGCCAGGACAAACACAAACGCCCGGACGCGAACTCGGGCGGGTCGGGCCCTCGGGCAACCATCGCGTTGCCACCTCGGCCCGCAGCCGACCCCATTGAAGTTCCCAGCCTTTGGATCGGACTTCAAAGTCGCACCAGGCACCCTCCTACAAGCTCGCATCCGGCCCCGTGACCGAGGCGCAGAGGGCGAGAGGCCGGAACCTGACGACCTCGTGGCATGCGACCGGCTGAGGAATCGTCTTAACCTCGAGCAGCAGAAGGAGACCTTGTAGCTCCGGTTCACAGCGTCCGCGCCACGATTGCTTTCCGGTCCCGATCCCACCCAAAGCCTCCGGAACAAGCCGCAACCATGGATCGTCCGGGTCGGAGATTCACTGCCCGGACGGAACCACTTGGCCAACCCAGGGTTCCGGGTGGGCTCCAGCGGAACTCCCGCGCGGTGCCGATGCGGTAGCCCTCTTACACCCGTCAGGCAGCCGGGGTGTGGAAGTATTGCTCGCGCAACGGGCGGAGGTAACGGTCGCTCAGGGTGGTCAGAATCTCGCGGGCCAGGGTGAACTGCTCGGCCAGACGTTCCAGGACCGTACGGGGAACGTGAGGCTCGGCCTGTTGTGCGGCCAGGCGGTAAAAGTATCGGCCTTCTCGTTCGTAATCGGCCAGCGTTCGTCGATCCCGAAGCCGATGCCGGACGCCCTGCCAGAGGCGCGTCAAGTGGTCCGGGAAAACCCCGCTCAAGAAGAGCGCGATATCGCCGATCCGCCGATACAGGCGTGGGCGCCATTCCGGTGCGACCATGTGGCACAGGGCCACCATGTCGTCGAGGTCCAGGTCACTGAACCTGCGTTTGCGCCAAAAGCCGCGTTCTTTCCAGTACACCGTGCCGCTGCGGGTACGCACGAAGGAGCAGAGCAGGTCCACCAGGTAATCAAACACGCCGGGTTCATCCAACAGGCTCCGCGCCTGTGCACCGGCAAACACCGGCAAGCGGTAACCGCCCTCCCGTTCGATGACGATCCCCTGTTCCTCCAGGTCGCGCCGCAGCCGCCGCAACAGGAGGGTGAAGAGGAGACGCGGGCTGATCCGCGCCAGCCATTCCTTCTCGTTCTGCAGGCGCTGAACCAGGCGCGGATCGTCCAGCAAGGGTGCCACCAGATCAGGTTTGTCCCGGACCAGCTCGACGATCCGGTCGTGGTCCTGTCGGGTGGTGACCACCGTCTCAATCACAAACTTCAGGTCTGTGTCGCTCCACTGCATGGCTGGGTACCGACTCCCCGGCACGTCTTCGCCCTGACCTTATCACGAAGGGGCGACCGCGGCAACCGGACGACGTGCGTGCCATCACGCCGGACCGCGTCGGACCTGCGAAGTGCCGGCTTTCCACCGTTGTCTTCCGCATCCATGCTGGAGACATGTTGGATCCACAAACCACCCTGGTGGCGTTGATTGATGTGCAGGAACGACTCGCCCGGGTCATGGCAGACCAGGAGGCGCTGATCACCAACCTGCGGCGGTTGATTCAGGGCGCGCAACATCTGGGGTTGCCCGTGGTCTGGGCCGAGCAGAACCCCACCCGACTGGGTCTGACGGTGCCGGAATTGCGGTCGCTGCTGGTGGGGCAGCAACCGGTTACGAAAATGACCTTCAATTGCTGGGCCGACCCCGCGTTCCGAAAGGCGATCGAGGCGACCGGACGTCGGCAGGTCCTGTTGGCCGGGATTGAGACGCATGTGTGCATCTATCAGACCGCCGTGGCGTTGCTGCAGGCAGGGTACGAGGTGGAGGTGGTGGCCGACGCGGTTTCATCGCGCTCGGCCGAGCACCGGCAACTGGCCCTGACCAAGTTATCCCTGCTGGGCGCGCGACCCACCTGCGTGGAGATGGCGTTGTTTGAGTTGCTGCAGACGGCGGAGTCGCCGGCGTTCAAGGCGATCCTGGCCCTGGTGAAATGACATGCACCATGCGTCGGGCCGGTTGGGCAACGTCGGCCCGGGAGAGCTCGCCACGGGCCGAACCCATGCCCGACTCATCCTCCCAACACCGCACCACCGGCTTGCAAAGTCGCCTCCGGCAAAAGCTCCCGCAACGGGCAGGTGTCGCAGGCGGGTTGTCGGGTCCGACAGTGGTGTTTGCCGATCATGACGAGTTGAGCGTGGTAATCCTGCCAATAATCGAGTCGGGCGGCGCCGTGTTTGTGGCCGAGGGCCTGTTGGCAGAGCGTCTGGAGTGCATCGTAACCGAGCGCGGGCGGAACCGGGTGAGGTAGCGGCAGTGGCCGGCGCGGAATTTCCGAAGCGGGACGGTCGCCCGGTTCGGCATGGGCACGGACCCAAACCGGACTGCCGCGGTACCATCCGTGCCGGGCAAAAATCCGGCGGGTGTACGCGTCCACGACGAAGACCGCATGGCCGCCGGCATACAACAACATGCTGTCGGCGGTTTCCGGTCCCACACCGGGAATTCGGAGAAGCCGGGCCCGGACCTGCGCGGTGGGGCCGGCCCAGAGCCGCTCCAGCTCACCGCCGCACTCTTCCACCACCACCTGCAAGAACGCCCGCAGCCGACGGGCTTTGACCCGGAAATACCCTGCCGGCCGGAGCAGTTCGGCCAAGGTTTCCTCCGGCAGTGCGTAGAGGCGGCGCGGGTCCAGCAGGCCCGCGCCTTTGAGGTTGGCGAGGGCGCGTTCGACGTTGGTCCAGGCCGTGTTCTGGGTGAGGATGGCGCCCACGCACACCTCGAACGGGGTATCGGCCGGCCACCAGTGCTGGTGACCGAACCGGGCCCGCGCCCGGCGATACACCTCCCGCAGGTCGCGGATGATGGAACGTGGCGGTGCCTCCGGAGAGGCCGGTTGGGTCAGGCCCACGGTTTGCCGTTGGCACGTGTCCCGCACAGGTGGACGCGGATTCCGAGGGCGGCGGCCATGCTGGCCTTGGTCAGAAGGGCCAGGTCGGCCGAGTCGGCATCCTGCGCGTAGGCGACCTGGATGTGGTTGGATTTGTGTCGGGCCATCATCTGGTCGCGGGTAATGCCGTAGGTGACGGCGTGCATTATGGGCCATTGGGGTGTGGTGGCCTGCCAGCGCCGCTCGGTCTCGCTCCGGGGCAGTTCCACGACCTTGGCGCGGCCGAGGTCCATGTGCAGGGCGTCGTCGGCGATGTAGATGCGTGACCAGACGATTTCGCCGGGTTTGGAGATGCCGCGCAGGGTACTACCGCCCTTCGGGAAGTACATGGGCGGCTGACGGAAACCCTCGGCGCCCTTCCAACCGCCAATGAAATGGGCCGGCGGCGCGGCCCCGCTGATTTCGAAGACCCAGACGTAATCCTGCACGGTGCCGGACCGGTCCCGGTCGCCCCACCGGACGTCGTGCAGGGTGGTTTCCACCGGCTGGGACAACGCGGCATGCACGCGGGCGGTCATCAGGCCGTCCAGGCCCGCACACTCGTCCACCTCGTTGAAATGCACCAGCGGTCGGCCCGGGAACAACACCCGGCGACCGTCGCGGGACCGGACCGGCGGGCGCTGGGTGTTATTGAGGGTGCCCTCGACCAGGTCGCTGGCCGGCAGGAGATCCTTCAGCCCCTGCTGGTATTGAATGCCGATGGCGTCGCAGCCGAAATCGTCGGCGATCCGGAGCGCGGCAATGTACATCTTGCACTGCCAGAGGATCTGGTTGTCGGTGAGGTCGGTCGCCTCGTCCGGACCGGTGTGGAACTTCATGCCACGTTTTTCCATCCAGTCCCGGACCGCCCGCGCTTCCTCGTCCGTAACCTGCAGCGTTTCGTAGTAGAGGGCCGACTGGCTGAGCCGTTCCTTGAACACGCCGGTGGCATGCAATAGATCGTCGGGGATGATGGCGTTGAACATCCCCATGCAACCCTCGTCGAAGACGCCCAGGATCGCCTTGTTCCGCATCAGCTCCGAAGCCAGTTGTTCGCCCACGCGGCGTGCCCGGGAGGGCACTTTGACCCGATCCCATTCCACCACGTGCGATGTGTCGTGCTGGCAGGAACCGGTGGTCAGCCAGTCACGCAATCGTTTGCGGAAGTATTCGTCCTGGAAATCCTCGCTCCAGAGGGTGGAATACCGAATGCCGGCCTTGGTGAGCGACCCGTTGAGGTTCAGCATCCCGACCAGGCCGGGCCATTGGCCGGACCAGTTGGCCACGGTCAGGATCGGGCCGCGGTGCGTGGTCAGACCCGGAAAAACATGGTGCGAGTACTGCCACACCGCCTCGGCCACGATGAGGGGCAGGTCGGGGTCAATCTGCCGGAACACCTCCAACCCCTCCCGCTGAGAGGCGATAAAACCGTGTTTCAGGCGCGGTTTGTAGGGATGGCCCCGAACCACGCGGAAGCCCTCGGCCTCGATGGCCGCTGTCAGGGCCTTTTCCATGGCCGCCTGCGCGGGCCAGCAAACCTGGTTGGCCGACAGCCGCAGGTCGCCACTGGCCACCAGAACCACCGTTCGCGAGCCCTGTTTCGAGTTTCCTCCACCTTGCGTCGCTTTCGTTTTCATGGTGCGTGTTGGAATGTCTGCACGGTTGATGTCCTCGGATTCCGGCACCTCATCAGGGCAGCGGGTCACCGCCGCGCTCCACGTTGGAGCGATCGAACACCCGCGAGCCCAAAACGATCCGTTTCGGAACCGGTTCCCCACGGAGGATCCGCAGCGCGGTTTCCACGGCCTCGCTGCCGCCCGTGGGGTATTGAAACGTGGCGTCCAGGATCCCCTGCCTCACGTAGGCCACCCCTTCCTGCGGCAGGGCATCAATCCCGACAAATAGCATTTCCTTTTCCCGGCCCGCAGCCCGTGCCGCCAACCAGGCGCCGTGTGCACCGGGGTCATTGTGCGCATACACCAGGTCAATCTTTGGAAACCTGGCCAGGGCCGATTCCATCTCGCGTCGTGCCTCGGGTTCCAACCACTTCATGTCCGCCTCAAAAATCACCTCGATGTCCGTGCCGGCGATGGCCTCGCGAAAGCCCCGATGCCGGTCCTGGGCCGGGATGGACGTCATCAGCCCCTTCAATTCCACCCGCCCGACCGCGCCCGCCCAGACGCCGCTTGATCCATTCGCCCGCGGCACGGCCGATCTTGACGTTGTCGGCACCGATGAAGCGGGTGAACCGCTCTCCGAGCACCGCCCGATCCAACACAATCACCGGGATGCCGGCATCCAGGGCGCGTGCGACCGGTTCGGTCAGCGGCGCGGCCTCCTTGGGACTGATGATCAGCAGGTCCACCCGGGCATTGATGAACTCCTCCACATGCGCCCGCTGGCGGAGGGTGTCGTTTTGCGCGTCCTTGAAGATCACGCGCAGTTCCGGATGCCGGGCCGCCGCCGCCCGGATGTCCGCGTTCATTCGCACCCGCCACGGCTCGCCCAGGTTGCACTGGCTCATGCCTATGGTGAACACGCGCGGTCCGCCGTCCTGCCGGGCCGGTGCGGGCCCACCCGAGGGACGCTCGCAACCCGCCAGCCCCAGCAGCACCGCTGCTGTGGCCAGTGCCCAACCAACGGGAATCATCAGGCGCGGTTTCATGGGTGCGACGCCGGACAAGGACCGGCCGGGCGCCGGGCGCGGACCGATTCAACTTCTCCGCATGCCCTGAGTCAACACCGCAAGCACGATGATCACGCCCATCAACATCAGGCGTCCCGCCTCCGGCACCGCATTGATGCTGAGGATCTTTTCCAGGTACCCCACCGTGAGCACGCCCAACAAAGTACGACCCATGCCCCCTTCCCCACCGCTCAGCCGCGTGCCTCCCATCACCACCATGGCAATCGCGATGAGTTCATACCCCGCGCCCGTTTCCGGATCCCCCTGCTGCTCCTGGGCCGCCTGACAAAGCCCGGCCACGGCCGCCAGCAGTCCGCTCCCCACGTACGCCGCCATCTTCATCCGGGCCACCGGCACGCCGGATCGCCGGGCGGCCTCTTCGTTGCCCCCGATCGCCATCCACCACCGACCCCACGCATGCCGGGTCAACAGCCACCCGCACACCAGCGCACAAAACAGAAACACCAGTGTCACCACCGAAACGTTTCCCCCCAGGACCCGCGTATCAATCCACCGGAACAACGCCGGCACGTCCACGTAACGAAATGTACCGTCCGGCAACGGCACCGCCGTGGACACTTTCATCCCGCCCGAGGACCATTTGGCCAGGCCGCGCGCAAACACCATCGTGGCCAACGTGGCAATAAACGGTTGCAAACCCAGGCGCGCGGCAAGCAGGCCGTTGACCAAACCCACGGCACCGCCCACGGTCAAACCGATCAACACCACACCCCACGCCGGCCACCCCGCATGTATGGCCAGCCGCGCCGTCACCACCGCCACCAGGGCCAGCACACTCCCCACCGACAGATCAATTCCGCCGCTGACAATCACCACGGTCAGACCGCAGGCCAGGATGCCGTAAACGGATGTTTGCCGGAGGGCGTCCCGGTGAGTGCCCCATTGGTAAAACGCACCATCGGCGGGAAACAACAAACCCAGCACCAGTACCAGGGCCAGGGCCAGCCAGGCTCGCGATGCCGGGGACCGCCACCACGAGCCGGATCGGTTCCAGCCGATCTTCCGGCGTGGAGACAACTCCGCCGACACTGGTCGTTGTTCACTCACACCTCGTGCGCGTCACGGGCGTATGGCCGTCCCCGGTTGAACCGGATGCCCTGCCGGGTGGGCCACTACCGTCCCCCCGGCCGTTCATACCGGGTTTGCGGACCCCGGCCCGGCCCGGCCGCTCCGCGTCCCTCGGTTGCTACTTCGTTTCTGCCTGACCGGTACCGCCCGCCCGGTAATGAAGGACCTTCACCTTTTCCAGCGTGACCAGCCCGCCCTGCATCATCGGTTCCAGGACCGGCAGGAAGGACCGGATTTTCTCCTCCGTGTCCACGATCTCGATGACCACGGGCAGGTCCATGGACAATCGCAGGATCTTGGCCGTGTGCAGCCGGCTCGATTTGCCAAATCCCATGGGCCCCCGCAGCACGGTCGCCCCGGCCAGGTGCATTTCCCGGGCCTTCAACACAATCGCCTCGTACAACGGTCGGTGGTCCCACCGATCACTCTCGCCCACGAAAATCCGCACCAGAACAGAGTCCTCGGGCAGTTGCATAACCTCAGCTCCTTAACGTTTGCGTCCACAGACCCAACCAATGCCCCAGCCACACCCCCACCATGCAGAGCACAACCGACAACCCCACGTTGGCCAGCCCTGCCAACCACTGACCGTCCTGAAGCAGGTTCAAGGTCTGGAGACTGAACGACGAGAACGTGGTGTACCCCCCGCAGACTCCGAGAATCAAAAACTGCCGCACCTCCGGCGTCGCCCACCAACGGCCCTCCGGGGCAAACAGCCCGGCCAGGAAGCCCACGACGATGCATCCGGTGACGTTGACTACCAACGTGCCCCAAGGAAAGGTCTCACCCACGCGCTCCGCCACCCAACCGGAAATCCACCAACGGAGCAGCGCCCCCAAACCTCCCCCCACAAAAACACACAGCAACTGAACCATAACCGTTCCGGCACCAGCATAGTCCCACACCGCAGCCCGTGCAGCCACGGATTCGGTCGGTAAGCGCAGATCGCAACCCGGGGCCCGGAGCCGAGACGGGGGAACCAGCCGGGGCGCCCTGGCGCCGACCGGGTGGGCAGGGACACCGCTCTGCGACCTACCTCAACGCCAATGCCGCAGTTCGATCCGCGTCGGCCCCTGCACACGTACCACAAGCCGGCCACCCGATTCCTCGAAGTCCCGTCCCCACCGAACTTCCACCGGCACGCCGTCCCTTCGGACCTCCGGCAGGCGTTGGCAGCCGTTGATCAGGATCCAGCACGGTTCCTTCGGCCATGGCTCCACGCGCAACACCAAATGGTCGGCCTCGTTGACCTCCACCCGGACCGTCCCCGGCACATGCAGCCTCAACCCGGCAGACCGCACCACGCACCGGCTGTAGGCCAGGGGAGCTTCATAGGCGCGAATCGCCGGCAAAAGGACCGTGGCCGGGTTGATGGCCGGTCCGTCCCGGCGCTGTTCCCTCAGCAGGTAAAAGTCCGGCAACAACCCGCCGCGGGCCCGGTCATCGGCCGGCCAGGTCTGTTGCACGCCGGACCAACTGATCCCACGGGCCAGACGCGCCCAGGGCCCCTGCGGATCGTGTTCGGCCAGCTCCCACAACGCATCCGCGTAAACCAGGCCACACCACTGCACGGGCCGACCCAGCCACACCGGTGCCCGCCAACCGGTGGCGCCCAAAACCGGGATCGTCGCGTACAATCCCACCGGACCCGGCACCGGCCGGGTCAGATATACAAACGGCACGCCGGTCCACGCCCAGTAGCGCGCCCGGTCCAGCCACCGCTGCTCCCCGGTGAGCTCATACCCGCGGACAAAGGCGCGAACCAGATGCGCAGCCGCCAGAATGTCGGGTGTGTGCAGCGGTATCTCCCAGGTCTGGGCACCGCGCGGAACGCCGTTCTGAAACTTCCGGTCCAACACCTCCAGCTTTTCCAAGCCCGCCGCGATCAGGTCCGGTTCCCCCGTCCAGAGCGCGGCTTCCAACACCGCCGCCACCCGCTCCGCCATGAACCCGCTGGCTTCCCGGGAGAAATGGGTCCGCGCGAAGTCAGGTCCGCCGGGCCGGGGCTTGTACAGCAGCGAACCGTCCGGCTCAAACTCGCCCAGAGCGGCCCGCGCCAGCTCGGCCGCGCTCCGTGCCTCGGCCAATCCATCGCCAAACACGAGCGCCGGCACCGGCCAGCGGATGTGCCCCACCTGCTGTTGATTGCGCCGGCCTGCGGGCACGCGCGCCACCGCCGCCCGGGCCGTTTCAATCAGCCGCCGTGCCAGGGCCGGATCTTCCACCCGGCCCGCCAGCCAGAGCATCGTCCAGGCCGCATCAGCCGCCGGTTGCGGCCCAAACCCCGGCCAGACGGCATGTCGGAACAGGTCGCCCTGCCGAATGTCCGAATCGAGCCACCCACGCGCCGCCAACCGAAAATAGTCGCGGGCCGAAAGTCCCGGGTCGGGCAACGCCGGCCAGCCCATCAACCGCAACGCATGTTGCACCGCCGGCACCACCGTGCTGCCCTCGCCGCCGAGAATCCAACCCCGCCACTCCAGCGTTTGCCCCGCGGCGAGTCGCACCGGCCCATGTGGCAACAGATTGGACTCGTCCCGGAGCCTGCCGTCGGACCCTGGAAAGATCCAGCCCATCAGGTGGCCCCCGCTCCGAAACAGCCGGTCCGGCGAGTCAAACACAGCGGCCACCTCGTCACCGGCACGCTCCCACAACACCCCCACGTACCGGTCCCGCGCCACCAATACGCTCAGCGGCAGCGTCAGTTTCGCCGTGTCGGGCACCTGGCGGTTCGACGCCGGCGGCAACAGGTCCGCCGTGGAGCTGCTGGGTTCGTCCTCCAAATACTCCAACCCGGCAAACAACGCCTGCTGCTTGTTCGTGCCCGCGTCCCCCGGCCCCGCCACCAACCAGAACAGCGGCAGATGCAACACCTCGCGGTCCTGATCGCAGCCCACCCGCACCACCACTCGAAAACTCCCCTCGTCCGAGCCCTGAAACGCCTGTTCCAACGTCCACTGCCCGCCATCCGGATCCCGCAGCCGGGCACGGACCCGAACCGTACGGCCGGACTCCATCCACACCTCGGCGCCCCCGGTCGCCGCAGACGACCCGGACCCGCCCGACTGCGAAGGCCCTCCCCTCCCGTCCCACGAAATCCATCGCACCGCGTCGCCCCGTTGGTACCCCAGCCATGCGTGAGGATGCCCCCGCGCCATTCGTACACCCCCCACCTGCAGATCGAAATCGCCGGGGCCGGCCCGGCCGTGCCGCAAAGCCATCCGACCGGCCGAAATTTCCACCACCGGCGCGGCCAACTGCGGTTCTGCGGGCACGGGCCATGCCGGCGGCTGCGGGACCCGCCGCTCGATAACGGTCAAATGCTCCAACACACAACGCCCACCTGTGCCCGGTGGATCAAATCGCAGCCGTGTGTCCGGAGACAACGGCGGCAATGGCAGACGCGCTTCGTACCATTGCCCGGCCGGCACATCAAAACGGACCGAATCCTCCTCCCGCGGCTGATCACGGAAATGAAAGATCTGCGCCGTGCCACCCTGTTCCGACCACAACCGCAACTCCAGCCAAACCGGTAAAATCCCCGGCAGGCCGAGCCGGGGGCCGCCGCAATAGGGGTCCCCGCCCGTGATCCGCAGTTCCATCCCCTCCGCCGTGGCCCGCAACGGTGCCAAATCATGCCAGGGTTCCCACTCCCGCACCGTCCACTCCTCGCGAAAATCGAATCGCCGCTGCCACAGCTCGGCGCCCACCCCCGTCCCGGCCGCCAACCACCCAATCGCAGCCACCAACACACCCAAATGACCCGGTACCCTGATGGATGCTGACACGAAGGCCGCACCCGCGCCCGGTCGCAAACCCCGAATCGCACCAGGCTCATCCCGCATTTCCGACAGTTTCATGACGAACCCTCCCCCGACCCAAGCTCCAACGGCCTGGTCATCGCTTCGCGCAGCCGCGCCAGCACCTCCGACTCGGCACAAGTCCACGTGGCGCGCGTCTGCAGGTCACGAACCTGTGCCCGGACGGTCCCGGATTCGTCGCGAACCAACTGGACCACAAACCGCACCCCCGCGTCGCGCGCCCGTTTAAACTGCTTGTCCGGCTTCTCCGGCCCCAGGGGATGGTCCACTTCAAGGTCGGCGTCCCGGAGTTGTTGCACCAGCCGCACGGTCGGGGCCTGCAGCGAGGCGTCTTCCACCAGACAGAAGACCTGCACCCGGGCCGGTGCCGCCGGCGCCAAACCGCGCGCCCGGATCAGTTCCGCCAACACAACGTCTCCCATGCCAAAGCCCAGGGCCGGCAGGTCCACCCGTCCCCCGCTGATCAAACGGATCAGATGATCGTACCGGCCACCACCGGCAATGGCCCGGAACTGACCCTGCCGATCAAACGCCTCGAACACAATCCCGGTGTAATAGGCCAGGCCGCGGATGACCCGGTAATCAATCGCCACAAACCCATCCAGGCCGCGCGTGCGAAGGTTTTCCATCACCGCATGCAGCTCGGCCGTGGGCGGCGAGGTTCGCAAAAATGCCTCCACCTTGTCCCACGAAATCCCCAGTTCGGCCAGTTTGCGTTCGGTCTCCTCCCGGGGCACGCGTTCCAGTTTGTCGATGGCCTGATAAAAGGCGTACTCCCGTGCAGGGTCCGCAGCCGACGCAGGAACCTGCTGCCGGTAGAATTCCTGCCACGCCTGCCGGCTGCTCACACGCACCACCACATCCGCCGGACCAAACCCGAACGCCCGCAACGTGTCCACCAGTAGCGCAATCACCTCGGCGTCCGCCGCCGGATCCGCCTCGCCGACAATGTCCGCGTTGAACTGAAAATGTTCACGCAGCCGACCCTTCTGCTGGCGCTCATAACGGAACAACTGCGGGATGGCGAACCATTTGAGGGGTTTCTTGTACTGGCGCGCCTGCGCCGCCACCATGCGCGCCAGCGTGGGGGTCATCTCCGGCCGCAGCGCCACCTCGCGTTCCCCCTTGTCCACGAAATGATAGAGCTGCTGCACGATTTCCTCACCGCTCTTGATCTTGTAGAGCTCCAGCGGCTCCAGCGGCGGACCGTCGTACTCGACGAATCCGTACCGACGCGCCACCCGCCGCCAGGTCCGATGAATGTAATCGCGCAGGCTGGCGCTCCAGGCCAACGCGTCCCCGGAAGGGACCGGATCCGGATAAAAATCGCGAAATCCCGGCAATCGTTCCATAGTGCCCGAACAGATTAAGCGCTGACTCCCCTTACTAAAGCCGAAAACCACGGACCCGGCCTTCAAAGATTTGCGCCAAAAAGATCACCTGGTCGCCCGGCTGAGCCAACGGCCTCGACCGGTGCTTTCGACCCGGGCGCGGCCCTGGCACAGGAACGACAACGCGCACGTGGAGCTGCGCAACCGGACGCGGGTGCAGGAACACGTCGGCTACGAACGCTACGACAACCCCGAGGTCACCCCGCTGATCAACGCCCTGTGCGCCGGCGCGCTGGGGCAGTTGATCAACCACTTCCTGCCCAACCCTCAAGCTGGAGCCGAAGCAACGGCGGGGCCGGCGCCTGGCACAGCAAAATGGGCCGGCGCAGACGCCCTCGGCGCGGGTGCTGGCGGCGGCGGAAGTCAGCGCGGAAGCCAAGGCCCGCCTGCAAGCCCTTCAACCTACGCTGAACCCCATCCCGCTGGCTCGGGACATCGAGCGGCAGAAGAAGGCGATCGAAGCCCGGCGCCGTTTGCCGGCTTGAAGGAGCCGGAGACCGGGGTCAAAAAGCGTGCGCCCCAACGGGAGCAAAGCCGGGCCGAGCGCCTGCGGGCGTTGGCCCCCTTGGTTTCCCAAGGGAGGGTCAACAGGGTAACAGCCATTTTGGCGCAACGGGCATTCCGCCCGCCCGCGCCCGGTAACAGTTACTTTTGGTGCACGAGATCAAAACCGGTCCAAAGGCCTGTCGCCGAGGAAAGTCGGAGGACCATGCGACGCGACCTTCTTCCCGCGCCAATGCCGGGCTACCCCGGAGAGGGATACCATCCCCGCGAGGCCAGCCATCGGATCCGGCCAGCGCGAACAGCGCCCTCAAAGCGGCCGCGCGACGGGCAAATCCGCGGATGTCCTCCCGGCCCACCCGGCTGCTCCGCTCCCGCAAGCTGCCGTTGCTGCGGAAATACGACCACCAACGACACCCGCGCGGACACGCAAAAAATCCGGGAAAACCTCTGCTCAAGACGTTGACACCCGGCCAGGTCCGTCAATGACCCGAATCCAATGCACGGCCCCCGGAACGGCAACCCAAAAGCAGGGGTCCGCCCGGTTGCCCGACCTTCTGCAGTCCGGCCCGGGCGATGCACAAACTTGAGTTCCGACACTTCGACGGGCTGTTCTTGTGCCGGGAGACCCAAACAACACTGCCGCGCAAACCGCGTTTGCGCGGTTCACCCGGCTCACCCCGGCCGCAACGTCATGTCAGGCAGCAGAAGGTGCGTCAGAAGGTGGATTGGTCCCCGACGGTGTCAGCTTGAGCACGGCTTCTCGAAGGTCCTTGCCCGGTTTGAACCGGACCACCGCGCGGGCCGGAATGGGAATGTCCTTTTCCGGTTGATGAGGGTTACGGCCGACACGTGCCTTTCGGACCTTGACTTCAAACACGCCGAACCCCCGCAACTCAATCTTATCCCCGCGCGCGAGAGCCTCGAACATCCGGTCGAACACCGCTTGGACCACGTCCTGCACCAGCAACTGGGGGTGACCCAGCTTCTTGGTGATGGACAGGACCAGATCCCGTTTGGTGACAGTCATAAGTGTGTTTGCCCGGCCGCTTGCGTTTGGTGCATCGCCCTTTTAGACCCGGACCCGGGGCGGGTCAAGTGATTTTCCGCACCGGCCGCCCGGCTGGAAAATCCGGTTGCCCCCGGCACAAGCCAGGGGAGGTCGACCCCACCGGACCGGCTCCCGCACGGAGAACGTCTGCCCCGCCCCCCGGGCACTGCCGGTCGGAATCCCACCTCTCCCGTCGCCCGGGCCTTCCGGGGGCCAGGGTTGTTCCTCCGACCCACCGCCCCTGCCTGCTGCAGGTCCAAAACAGCCCGGGTTCAGGTCCCGTCCAACACCAGGGCCGGTGAGCCACGCCCCTTCCGCCCGCCTGTCCCGCCCTGCCGGCGAGGCAGCCACACCATCAACGGCCCGGGGGCCAGTCCACTCCGGGGCCGCCGGGCCGTCTCGCGTGGAACGCACCGATCCGGCTCGCTCCTCCAACCGCGCCAGCCCCAAACGAAGCCGCCCACGCCGCCCCGTGGCAGAGGGAAGATCCACCACCGGCTCGTGTCGCAACCGGCAGTTCAAGGTTGCAGCAGGGGAAACCCGTTCTATAGTTGGGTCCACGTGAACCGAAAGGCCGTCTTAAGACTCCTCGGGCCGGGGCTTTGCCTCGTGCTCTGGACCGGAACGGGTTGTGGCGGGTTCAACGCCAACGTGCCCGTTTCGCCCCTGTGGTTCATCCAAAAGCAAGCCCCCGGAGATCGAACCCCGAGCCCATCCCTGGAAAGACGGCCACTGGAACCCCGAGGGTTGACCTGAGGTTTTTCCCATGCGTTTTCCACTTCCCCTGACGCTCAAAATCGCCGGCCACATCTTGAAGCACAAACTGAAGCGGACCCCGCGCTTCGCCATGGTGCTGCAGCTCGAGCCGTTGCATACCTGCAACCTCACCTGCACCGGTTGCGGCCGGATCCGGGAATACTCCACCAGCCTCAAGGACATGGTCCCCTTGGAGCGGTGCCTGGCCGCGGCCGCCGAGTGCGACGCACCCATGGTCTCCATCTGCGGAGGTGAACCTCTCATCTACCCGCACATCGAGGAGCTGGTGGAAGGGCTGCTGCGCCAGGGGCGCATCGTCTACCTCTGTACCAACGGCGTGTTCATGCGCCGGAAATTGTGCGATTACCTTGCCGCCACCTACTCCCCTGAACGCGAACCCCTGCTGGAACAGCTGGTGGCCGAGGAACTCATCAGCCCCGCCCAGCGCGACACCATCCGAAAGGGTAAGACCGACCCCCGCCCCGTCATCCGGCCCACCCGGTGGTTTTACTGGAATGTCCACATCGACGGCCTGGAGTACACCCACGACCTCATCGTGGAACGCGAGGGCGTCTTCCGTGAATGCGTCGCCGCCATCCGACTGGCCAAGCGACTCGGCTTTCAGGTCGCCACCAACACCACCGTGTACCGGGAGACCGACGTCCAAGAGATCGAGGACATGTTCAAGTTCTTCTCCTGGCTGGGGGTGGACGGCCACACCATCTCGCCCGGGTACGATTACGACGCCGCCAAGAAGGATATGATCCGGCGACTCGGCAAGAATCCGGCCGAGTTTTTCCTCACCCGCGATGCCACCCGGCAAAAGTTCGCACGAATCCTGGACTGGGGCCGTCGCTTCAATCTGCTGGGCACCCCAGTGTACCAGGAATTCCTCGCAGGGCTGCGCGAACTCACCTGCACGGCCTGGGCCATCCCCACTTACAACATCAAGGGCTGGAAAGCACCCTGCTACCTCATCACCGACGCCCATTACCCCACCTACGCCGAAATGCTGGAAAAGGTGGATTGGGAAAAGTACGGCGTGGTCAACGGCGTGGCCCGCGATCCGCGCTGCGAAAACTGCATGGTCCATTGCGGGTACGATCCCAGCGGCGCCCTGGGCACCAGTTATCAGCCCGGCGACCACTGGAAAAACCTTCTCTACAACCTCCGTCCCCGACCCAAACCCTGTCCGGAAGGCGCCCACGTTCAGGCGTTCAACGGTGTCTCCATCGGCCGTGGACATCTCTCAGCCGCCCGCAAGGCCGCCGCCGCAGCGGCCGCCATTCGCGGCAACGGCAACAACGGGCATTCGCCTGTACCGGCCGCTCGCGCCGGCAGCACCACCCCGGCCTCCCGCGCAATTTCGGCGTCCGACCGACCGGGCCCAAGTACGTGAGCCGTGCCAACGCGGACGGGCCGGGTTGGCGGTCTCATTTGCACAGGGCATCACCTTGTGCCAAAATGGGCGCCTTGCAGCGTCCCGCCAGGGTCGACCCCCGAGCAGGGACGCAGCGGGAACCTGGTAACGAGAAAGATCCCGGGCTCTCCGCCCCGGACGGCCCAGGGCCGAACCCGGGGAACCGGTTGAGCCCTGCGAGTGGACATGACCATGGCTGGAGAACCGATCCTGGAAATCATCAACCTGAGTGCAGGCGTGGAGGGCAAACAGATCCTCAAAGGCGTGAACCTCACCATTCACGCCGGCGAGGTTCATGCCATCATGGGCCCCAACGGTAGTGGAAAAAGCACCCTGGCCGCCGTCCTGGCCGGCCGGGAAGGCTACGAGATCACCGGGGGCGAGGTCCGCTATTGCGGTCGCGACCTCTTGGAAATGGACCCGGAAGAACGCGCGCGGGAAGGGCTGTTCCTGGCCTTCCAGTACCCGGTCGAAATCCCCGGCGTCAACACCACCTACTTCCTCAAAGCCGCCCTCAACGAAATCCGCAAACACCGGGGCCTGCCCGAGCTGGACGCCATGGAGTTCCTCAACCTGGTCAAGGAGAAGGTGAAGTTGCTCGACCTTCCCGAGGAGCTCCTGAAACGCTCGGTCAACGAAGGCTTCTCCGGCGGCGAGAAAAAACGGGCCGAAATCTTCCAAATGGCCGTGCTGGAGCCGAAACTGGCCATTCTGGATGAAACGGATTCGGGCCTCGACATTGATGCGCTCAAGGTCGTAGCCAACGGGGTCAACAAACTGAAGCGCCCCGACAACGCCCAACTGGTCATCACCCACTACCAGCGACTGCTGAACTACATCATCCCCGATTACGTCCACGTGTTGGTGGACGGTCGGATCGTCAGGTCGGGCGACCGCAACCTGGCGCTGGAGCTGGAAGCCAGAGGGTACGACTGGATCATCAAACAGGTCGCGGCCGCCGTGTAGGGCCCGCAACCCGGGTACCTTCAGCGCGCCTGGCGGCCTTGCCGGTCCGGCAGGTTGAAGTGCCGGTCAAGCGGGTTGTCGGGGCAGCGCCCGCTGTCAACGGTTCATCACCCCCGCCACCGGGTCCGGGAGGCCGGCTGAAACCCGAACCCGGCCGGTTGGACCGTCTCCGTGGGGAACCGCCCCCACCCGCCAACGTGCGGCGGCTGTGGCGTCCGGTTCTTTGCACTTCAGTCCGTGTCCCAGTCGCTGCTAGCATGGGCGGCACCCAATGCGGGTGGAAGATTTCCACTATGAACTGCCGCCGGAGCTGATCGCGCAACATCCGGCAGATCGCAGGGACGCCTCCCGGTTGCTGGTCCTGCACCGGACCAGCGGCCGGCGGGAGCATCGGCGGTTTACCGACCTGCCCGACTATCTGCGGGCCGGCGACGTGCTGGTGCTGAACGACAGCCGGGTCATTCCCGCGCGGCTCCTGGGTCGCAACCAACGTACCGGCGGCGCCTTCGAAATCCTGTTGCTCGAGCCGCGCGACAACAACGTCTGGCAGGCGCTGCTCCGGCCCGGCAAACGTGCCCGACGCGGCACCTGCATCAGTGTACTCGATCACCATCAGCGCCCCTCCTCCGTCTGGGCCGAGGTCCTCGACAAGGGCGACGGGTTCGAGCACACCCTCCGGTTCCACGGAACCGAAAACCTCCTGTTGGAGTTGGATCGGCTCGGGCACATGCCCCTGCCCCCCTACATCCAGCGGCAAGACGGCGCGGAAGAGGTTCTCGACCGCGAACGTTACCAGACCGTGTACGCGCGCGTGCCCGGGTCGGCCGCCGCTCCCACCGCCGGCCTCCATTTCACACAAGAGCTGCTGGAGAAGCTGCGCAGCCAGGGGGTGACCGTCTGTTTTGTCACCCTGCACGTCGGCCTGGGAACCTTCGCCCCGGTGCGCGTCAGTCGGGTCGAAGAGCACGTCATGCACGAGGAACGATTTGAGTTGTCGGAGGAAACCGCCCACATCCTACAGACCGCCCGGGCCGAAGGGCGTCGCATCGTTGCCGTGGGCACCACCACCGTCCGGGTGCTGGAAACCGTGGCCAACTGGTTCGAAGGTCGGATTCAACCCACCCGGGGTCGAACCCGCCTCTTCATCTACCCGCCTTATCAGTTCCGGGCCGTTGACGCGCTCATCACCAACTTCCATTTGCCCGGTTCCACGCTGCTCATGTTGGTCAGCGCCTTTGCTGCCCCGGGCGAAACCCGCGGTCGGGAACTGATCCTGGAAACCTACGCGGAAGCCGTGCGCGAGCGGTACCGGTTCTTCAGCTACGGCGACGCCATGCTCATCCTATGAGCCCGACCCCCTCAGGCGCCGATCCGTGCCCGATGACCGAACCCCGGCCCCGGGTCCTGGTCAACATGGCCATCACGGCCGACGGCAAGATCGCCACCGCCAACCGCCACGTCACCACCTTCGGCAGCCGAACCGATCACGACCATCTCCTGGCCTTGCGTGCCACGGCAGACGCCGTCCTGGCCGGGGCGCGCACCGTTGAATCCGGTCCCATCGACCTCGGGCCCGGCCCTGTCCGGTACCGCCGGCTGCGACTGCGACGTGGCCTCGCCGAATACAACCTCCGCATCATCGTTACCGGGTCCGGATCCGTCTCCCCCACGGCGCACGTCTTTACCCAACGCTTCTCGCCCATTCTGGTGTTGGCCACCGGGCGGGCGCCTGCCACGCGCCTGGCCCGGCTGCGCCGTCTGGCAGATGCGGTCGGGGTTTTCGGACAGGATGAACTCGATTGGCCGACCGCCCTGGCATGGCTGCACCGTGAATGGGGGGTTCGACGGCTGGTTTGTGAAGGCGGCGGCACGGTGAACGACGGCCTTTTTCGCGCCGGTCTGGTGGATGAGATTCACCTGACCGTCTGCCCGTTCATCGTGGGCGGACGCGCCGCACCCACCATCGCGGACGGACGGGGCTTCCCGCGCCTGCCACTCGCGGCGCGATTCCGCCTCGCATCCCGACGCCGCGTCGGCGACGAACTGTTCCTCCGATACATCCGCGAGCCGGTCCGGTCCGGGGCAACGGTCCCCTGAACCCTGAAACCGCTCCGCGTCACCCGGGCCATTGAGACTGCGGCTCATACCCGTGGGGCTGAACCGGCCGATGAAAAGCAAATCCGTCCCAGGTTCCGACCGGCTTGCCCCACAGGCCACGGCTCGGAAACAATCGCGCCCATATGAACGATTCGACCCTGCGCCGCTGGGCCCTGTGGTTGCAACAGCTCAGGTGGCGGACCGGCGAGTGGCTCTGGAAATGGGAGGCCCGATGCCGCGGCATCGAACTGGGCCCCGGCGTGAGATTCCTCGGCCGTCCCTGTCTGGCCCGCGCGCCGGGTTCGCGCATTGTCCTGGGCGAGCGGGTCCAACTCAACAGCGCCCTCCGCAGCAACCCACTGGGATGCCCGCGGCCCGCAACGTTGCGGACCCTGCATGCCGGAGCCGAGATTCGCATGGACGCCCGCAGCGGTCTGAGCGCGGCCGTCCTGTGCGCCGCCCGATCCATCGTGGTCGGGGAAGACACAATCATCGGCGCCGAAGCCATGATCATGGACACCGACTTTCATGTGCGGGCTGCGGACGGGACCTGGGTGGTGGCCGATCCCGGGCACGCGGAGCCGATCCGAATCGGCCGGGGAGTCTTCATCGGCGCCCGGGCCATCGTGCTCAAAGGCGTCACCATCGGCGACGGCGCCGTCATCGGCGCAGGGGCGGTGGTCACGCGCGATGTCCCCCCGGGCGCCCTGGCCGCGGGAAACCCGGCCATTGTCCGAGCCGCCGGCGCTTCGCCGCAGGCTTGAACCCCGGCGGACCTGCGTTCCCAGACCGGAACCAACCCCGCTGCGGAAGCCCCGCAGACTGCTCAGCGTTTCGGGCGGTTCTCGAACACCTCGATCTCGGGTTCCAACCGCACCGGTATGCCCCGCGAGGCCAGGTAACGTTTCACGTCGCCCACGGTATAGTCGCCAAAATGAAAGATGCTGGCCGCCAACACCGCATCCGCCCTGCCCTCCAGCAACACCTGCGCCATATGCTCCAGTGAACCGGCCCCGCCGCTGGCCACCACGGGCACCCCCACCGCCTCGCTCACGCGCCGGGTGATCTCCAGATCGTAACCGGCGCGCGTCCCGTCGGCGTCGATGCTGTTCAGCACGATCTCGCCCGCACCCAACCGGACCGCCTCCCGGGCCCAGGCCACCGCTTCCCATTCGGTCGCCCGCCGGCCGCCGTGGGAGAAGACCTGCCACCGATCCGGCGCAACCCGCTTGCAATCAATGGAAACCACGATGCATTGGCTGCCAAACTTTTCCGCGCCGGCCCGAATCAGGTCGGGATTGGCCAGCGCAGCCGTGTTGATGCTCACCTTGTCGGCGCCGGCCCGCAGCATCACCTGCATGTCCTCCAACGTCCGGATGCCGCCCCCCACCGTCAGGGGCATGAAACACTGGTCGGCCGTCCGTTCGATCACCTGCACCATCGCCGCACGCCCTTCCGCACTGGCGGTGATGTCAAAAAACACCATCTCGTCGGCCCCCTGCTCGTTATATCGCACGGCCAGTTCCACCGGATCCCCCACGTCGCGCAACTCACCCGCCTCGGCCCGGCCAAACCGTACGCCCCGGGTCACCTTGCCCTGATGCACGTCCAAACAGGGTATGACTCGCTTTGCCAGCATGTGCCCATTCAAAACGTTTGATCCCCGGGCGGCAATGCAGGATTCGACCCGGCTTTCGTCAAAACCGGGCACGGTCCCGCGACCGGGTCCGTGGTCCCGACCGGCCCTGCATAAAAATCTTTGAACCCGGTCGACCGGGGCTTGTCTTAACCTTAAAACGGCGTACGATAGCCGTGGACCGCCGGGTCCAACAAACGGAGATGATGTGCCATGGACCTACACCATCCGATCCTCAAGGAGTTCCCGGAATACCGCGACACCATCCGCTACCTCAAGGGATGTGACGAGCACTTCCGCAAGATGTACGACGAGTACCACCGGCTCGACGACGCGGTGTACCGGATCGAAGAGGAAATCGACTTCGCCACCGATCAGGAGCTCGAAGAGCTCAAGATGCGCCGGGCCAAGTTGAAGGACCATATCTACCACATGCTGCGTCGGGCCCGGCACGTCTGGCCCGCTTCCTGCAGCCCGAATCCCAACCTCAATCCGAATCCGCCCGCCCCGGCATCCTGAGGCCGCGCCGGAACGGTCGCCCGCAAACGGGTCGCTTCGCCTGTTGGCGAGGAAGCAAGAGCGCAGGCGTCTTGTTTTCGCCCGGCGCCGGCAATTCGGTTTCCGGTCAGACCTCGATCGCAGAGTCGGACCGGCGGTCTTCACCAGGCAGGAATCTTCCTTCAGTCCCTCGACCATTCCCGCCCGTGCAATTACCCAACTCCCTCCAGCCGGGCTGCTTGCGAGCTGGTTCTGAGGCCTTCTCCCGGGTTCACACTCCGCCCATCCCGAAAAAGAGCCGCAGGCGGAATCGGCACAACGCGTCCGCACAGCGAAGCGCCGTCGCAACCACGCGACCGCAGCGTCTGAGCGAAGCAACGGATCCACCTCCTGAACCAGCGGCAAACGGACCTCGGTGCAACCGGGCCGAACCCGCCCGGGCCCTCCGATTTCCGATCCGGTCCGCGCGACCCCGGTAAACCCGGCAGGGCACCACCATCCGGCGGACGTATCCCCCTCTACGATAACCGGTTCAACCCACGTCACCCACGCGGTTTGCGCCCGGGTCATCCGTGTCCGAAAACCCCGGGAAGATTTCGCTCGAAACTCAACCGGAATCGCCACGCAATGCAGGGGCCGGAAAGCTTGCCAACATCCTCCGGGCTCCAGCCGGGAGACCCCTTTTGCAGCCGAAGCAGAAGGCGCCCGGTTTCAGTGAACCGGTCCATGGGGATTGGATGACCCCACCGGCCACAAAACCGCTCAGCAAAATGATGCACCAACCCGAGCCCGGGCCGCCCCCGGCAGTCCCGGGTGGGCCACACTGATGCCGGGGCGCAGCCTACAAGCCCCACGTTGACCGGCCTTCCAACCCGGGCCCGGGCACGGTTCGGCCCAGCGTCATCCCACCTCCGCCGGCTGCCACGGGCGGCAATCCCCGGGCGGATCGGGCCGTTCAGGTCCTTCTTTGGGACAGCGCATCGACGGCTGCTCAAGGCCAGGCCCGCTACTTTCCGCCCGGCGGTGGGCACCGGCAGGGTTCCGGACGTGAAACCTCATCGGAGCCCCGCGATGGGTGGGGTCCCTATCCGCCCGGCCCGTATGACGCAGAAAAACCTTTTCAGCCCCCATCAGCCCGTTTAAATGCACGCCCATGAAGGATGAACCAAGTTCGGTCCCAACCCGGCGTCTCCGCCAGTTTGCCAGTGACAATTACGCCGGCATTTGTCCGGAAGCCTGGGCGGCCATGGCCGAGGCCAACCACGGCCACGAACCCAGTTACGGCGAAGACCGGTGGACCCAGTTGGTTTCGGACCGACTGCGCGAGCTGTTCGAAACCGATTGCGAGGTGTTTTTCGTCTTCAACGGCACCTCGGCCAACTCGCTGGCCCTGGCCACATTGTGTCAGCCCTATCACAGCATCCTTTGTCACGAGCTGGCGCATGTCGAAACGTCCGAGTGTGGCGCGCCCGAATTTTTCGCAAACGGCAGCAAGATCCTCCTCCTGCCGGGTCCCCAGGGCAAGGTGCTGCCGGAAGCCGTGGCCCACGCGGTGACCCGGCGCAGCGACATTCATTACCCGAAACCGCGCGCGCTCAGTCTGACCCAGGTCACCGAGCTGGGCACCGCCTACGGGGTGGAAGAGCTGGGCGTGTTGTGCGAAACGGCCCGCCGATACGGGTTGCGCGTGCACATGGACGGTGCCCGGTTCGCCAACGCCGTGGCGTACCTCGGCGTTCACCCGGCCGACATCACCTGGCGGGCGGGTGTGGACGTGCTGTGTTTCGGTGGCACGAAGAACGGCCTTGCCGTGGGCGAGGCCGTCGTGTTTTTCGACCGCGACCTGGCCCGCGAATTCGATTACCGCTGCAAACAGGGGGGCCAACTGGCCTCGAAAATGCGGTTCTTATCGGCTCCCTGGCTCGGACTGCTGAAAGACGACGTCTGGCTTCGCAACGCGCGCCACAGCAACGCCATGGCCCAACGGCTGGCCGCCGGGCTCCGTACGCTGCCCGGCGTGGAAATCTGTTACCCGGTGGAATCGAATGCCGTGTTCGTGCGGTTTCCGCCCGGGGTCGCCGAGGCGATGCACCAGCGCGGCTGGCATTTCTATACCGGCGTGATTTCGCCGGGCGAATCCCGCCTGATGTGCAGCTGGGACACCCGGCCCGAGGAGGTGGACGCGTTCCTGGCCGACCTGCAGCAGGTGCTGCAGGCAACCGGGGGCCCGGAACCGCACCGGGAAACGGCCGCCAAGGGGACGGGTGCCGTGCGCCGGTCCCCCTCCGCCCAAACCGGTCCCCTCAAATGAGCCTCAGATCACCGTACCGTGCGGGATCACGGCGTCCTTCGGGATCACCACGATGCCGTCCCGGATGTAATAGAGTTCGTGGTCCAGATTCGGCGGTTTGCCCGCCGGCGAGATGACCACGTTGTCCCCGATCCGCGCGTTCTTGTCGATGATCGCGTTCTCAATGCGGGTGTTTCGACCGATGCCGATCCGCGGAATGCCCGCCTGCTCATGGGCCTGGATGGACTCGGCGGACTCGTAATAATCGCATCCCAGCAGCACCACCCGCCGCAGTTCGCATCCCTCGGCGATGATGCTGCGCATCCCCACCACACTGTGCGAAATCCGGGAATGGTCGATGATGCAGCCGTCCGCCACCACCGCATGATCCACGTGCGCGCTGTTCAGTTTCGACGCCGGCAGGAACCGGGGGCGGCTGAAAATCGGCGCGGTCATGTCGAAGAAATTGAACTTCGGCAGATCGGTCGTCAGGTCGAGGTTGGCTTCGAAAAACGCGCGGATGGTGCCGATGTCCTCCCAATAGCCCTGGTGGAGGAAGGCATAGACCCTGGACTGTTCGATCATGGCGGGGATGACCTCCTTGCCGAAATCCACCAACGTGTTGTCCAGCGCACGCTTGATGACGTCGCGATTGAACACGTAAATGCCCATCGAGGCCAGGACCACCTCGGCCGGCGTTTTCAGTCCCAGGCGCGCCTGCCAGGCCGGGTCCAGCTTCAACGAGTCCTGCACCGCCGGGTCCCTGGGTTTCTCCACAAACCGATGAATCCGCCAATCCTCCGTCACCTGCAGAACACCGAAATGCGACGCCTCCTCCTTGGGCACCGCCACCACACCCAGCGTGATGTCCGCCTGCCGGTCCACGTGATGGGCAATCAGGTCCCGGAAATCCATCCGGTACAGTTGGTCACCGCTCAGGATGAGCAGGTGGTCCCATTCATGGTTCATGAAGTGCACCAGGTTCTTCCGCACGGCATCGGCGGTGCCCTGGTACCACGAGCTGTCGGTCAGGGTCTGTTGCGCGGCCAGAACCTCCACAAACCCCGCCGAAAACTGGTCAAACTTGTAGGTCTGCGACAAATGCCGGTGCAAGGACGTGGAATTGAACTGCGTCAACACGTAGATCCGCCGGATTCCGGAATTGATGCAGTTGGAAATGGGGATGTCGACAATCCGGTACTTCCCCGCCAACGGCACCGCCGGTTTGGCACGGTACTTGGTCAGAGGAAACAAGCGCGTACCCTGACCGCCCCCCATGACGACCGCCAAGACGTTGCTGCCGTGGTAGGATTGCCTGGAAGTGTAGCTTGCCATAAGAACGCCCTCGAACGCGGTTTCCGAAGCCACAGTACGAAAGTCACACGCCACCGACAAGCCGCATCCATCCCGCTGGCGCGAAAGCCGGTCCTTGTCGGCCGCGCACCGACCCCATCGCCGCTTTCGCCCCTGCTCCTCCCATGCCGCTCACCGGTCCACGGTCCCCTCCGGGGCACCGCCGGGCGCTCTTGATCCGCACCCGACTCATCGCGATCCTTCCAGAGCAATCGAGTCTCATGAAACGCCGCCCTTCTTATGCCGAACTGCCGATGGCGTTTTACAAACGCCAAAGTTACGGCCACGCAACCGTCCCCGGTCCAACCACGTCGGGCAGGGAACCTGCCCGGGCCGGCCCTCACCAAAACCAGCCCCTGGAACGCCCGTGCCGGATGTCATGAGTCGCTCCCGTTCGATCGCCGTCTGGCCCCGCTCTCCCACCCGGGCACGCCAGATCCAACTTGAACTGGCCGCCCGGGTCCGCAGGGAACCCCTGCGCTCCACGCCGCGGCGTATTGCCGGTCTCGACGCGGCCCTCTCCACCGACGGCCTCGATGTGATCGGCGTGGCGGTCATCTGGGACCTGCACGATCAGTGCCTCTTGGAACAGGCGGCCGCCCGTCGACGACTCCGGTTCCCTTACATCCCGGGTTTGTTATCCTTCCGCGAAGCACCGGCCCTGCTGGCCGCCCTGGACAAGGTCCGTCATTCACCCGACCTGCTCCTCTGTGATGGTCAGGGCGTGGCGCACCCGCGGCGGTTCGGTCTGGCCTGTCACCTGGGGGTGCTCTGCGACCTGCCTGCCATCGGCTGCGCCAAAAGCCGGCTCATCGGCCAGGCAACCGATCCGCCGCCCGAACCGGGCGCGTGGTCTCTGCTGCTGGACAACGATGAAATTGTGGGTGCGGTGGTTCGGACAAGAGCAGGGTCCAGACCCGTTTACGTGAGTGTGGGACACCGCTGCACCCTGGACGACGCCATCCGCGTCGTCCTGTCCTGCTGCGGCGGTCATCGGTTGCCGGAACCCACGTATTGGGCCGACCGACTCTCCCGCCGACTCCGGGCCGGGTCGTGATCGCACTCCGGCGCGTGTGCCCCAAGCGTTGCAGCGCCCCGCGGGCAGGCCAGCATGGGCAATCTCCGGGACACTTTCACCAGGGCCCCCCGGCCCGGGACCATCGCCAAAACCCGCGCAAAAGTCCCCCTGGCCGGCGGCAGCACCGACCCGGCCGGCACGCGCCGCGTCGGTCCCAAACCCGGCGCGGCGCCGGAAATTTTCCGCGTGCGCCGCCGGGGCGAGTCCTCATAATGTGCGCGCATGACGATCTGGATACTGGTCCTGGTGTTGCTGGCGAGCGTCACTGCGCTGGGATACCGACAGGGAGGCGTGCGCGTGGCCTTTTCACTGGTCGGCATCCTTCTGGGTGTGTGGCTGGCCATCCCGATGTCGCCCTGGATGGGCAAGGTGCTCGGTTGGATCGGTGTCAAACACCCTTTCTGGGCCTGGATCCTGCCTCCGGTCCTTGTGTTCTGGCTGATCAACGGGTTGTTCAAGGCCGTGGCTTTTCAGGTGCACCGGAAGGTGGACGTGTTCTTCAAGTACCATGCCGGCGATTTGCACCGTGCCTTGTTCGAGCGGTTGAACGCGCGCCTCGGGGCTTGCCTGGGTTTCGTCAACGGCACCATCTACACCCTGCTGGTCTGCCTGGGCATCTACATGTTTGGCTACTGGACCACGCAGTTGGGCAGTGAGGAGGGAGACCCATGGACCATGCGGTTGTTCAATCGTCTGGCGCATGACCTGGAAGAGACCCGGCTCCACCGGGCCGTGGCGGCCCTCGATCCCCTGCCAGAAGTCTACTACCAGGCGGCCGATTTCGTGGGATTGCTCTTCCACAATCCCATGTTGGAAGGGCGCCTGGCACGATATCCGGCTTTGCTCGAGATTGCCGAGCGCCCGGAACTCCACGGGTTTGCCCAGGACACCTCATGGACCCAGCTCCGACAGAGCCGGGCGCCCCTGCGCGAAGTGCTGGCCCACCCGCAAATGACGGCCCTGATGCAAAATCTCGACCTCCTGCGGGAAATCTGGGCGATTCTGGAACCGGACCTGCCCGATTTGATGGCGTATCTGGAAACCGGCCGCTCCCCCAAATACGAGAAAGAACCCATCCTCGGCACCTGGGCGTTTGATTTTCGAACCGCGTTCGTCTTGTACCGTAAGGCCAACCCGCGGATGACCGCCCTGCAATTGCGCGAGGCGCGGAAACATCTGTCGGGCATTTTCCTGAACACCTCGCTGGTCGCCGCCCCGTCCGGATTTGTGGCGCTCAAGAACTACCCGGTGACCCGCGCACCTCGCCCGGGCGAGACAGCCCCGGCCACCGAGCACCGCACAATCACCGGCCGCTGGCGATCCGAAAACGGACGATACACCATCGAAGTCCAACTGGAGGGCCAGCAAACCGCCTGGCCCGTCGAGATCGCAAACGATCGCCTGCAGATCCCCTCGGCCAACCCGCCCCTGGCGTTTGAACGCGACTCGGTGTAACCGCGGCTCCTGTGGCGTCCACGTCGGCCGACGCCTGTCCGGTGTCGGCCGGCCGCTGCCGCGTTATTCCGCAAAACGGTAGGTCCGTCGTCCCCAGCCGCCGGCCCCGGCCAGGCCCCGCGCCAAACTGACGTACGCCGCCACAAACAGCCCGCCACAAACCGCCCATTGCAACAGCGCACCCGGCACGTATCGCCACAACACGGCACTGACCAGGTTCACCAACGCCAGCGGCAGCATGAATTTCCACGCCAGGCCCATCAGCTGGTCCACGCGCAACCGGGGCCACGAACCTCGCACCCAAATGGCCACCCCGATCAGCACCAGCAACTTGGCAAAGAACCAAAACCATGACGGCAGCCAATCCAGCGCCGTCACCGGCGCCTGCCACCCGCCCAGAAACAACGTGATGGCCAGCCCCAACGCGGCAAACAACCCCAGGTATTCACCCAGGAAAAACAGCGCAAACTTGAAGCCCGAGTACTCAATGAAATACCCGGCCACAATCTCCGACTCGCCCTCCGGCAGGTCAAACGGCGACCGGTTTGCCTCGGCCAACGCGGCCGCCAGGAACAACAGAAACCCGGCCAAACCCCACGGAGTCGTCACATACCAGCCGGTCCAACCCGACCCTTGCGCCGCCTGCGCCTCCACAATCCGCACCAACGACAACGAACCCGCCGCCATCACCACCGGCACCACCGCCAGTACCAGCGGCACCTCATAACTCAACATCTGGGCGATCCCGCGCATGGCCCCCAACAACGAATACTTGTTCCGACTGGACCAGCCGGCCATGAACACGGCCAGTTCGGTCGCCGCACCCACCGCAAAAAAGAACAGCAGCCCCGCCTCAAGATCCACTGGCACACACTCCCGGCCATAGGGAATGACGGAAAGGGCCAGCAGGGCCGGAATCACCATCACCACCGGCGCCAGAAAATGCACCACCCGGTCCGCCGCACGCGGTACCAGGTCCTCCTTCGTCAGCGCCTTGATGCCATCGGCCAGAAACTGGCCAAAACCGGCCAGGCGAACCCGGGTCAGCGGGATACCCACGCGATTCGGTCCGTAACGGTTCTGCATCCGGGCCAGCCCTTTTCGCTCCAGCACCGTCACGATGCCGAACAACAGGCCAAACACGGTCCCCACCGCCGCAGCCGACAACAAACCGGACACCCACGGCTCCGCCCATGCGGGCAGGACCGTCATCAACGCCCGCAGCACCACCCCTTTTACAGCCACCGAAAGTCCTTCCAACATGTTCAACCCCCTCCCGTCCTCTCAGCCCCGGCTCGCCGGCGCCGGCGTCGGCTGGCCCGCGGCAGCCGACCTGGGCGCCGCCGCCCTGGCCCGCGCCGCAGCCAATCGTGCATCCACCTCGGCCGCTTCCGTCGGGTGGATCTTGTGGTAGTAACTGTTGGGTTTGCTCAACTGTTCCTTGTGCAGCAGCAGCCCTCCGAAACGGTCCGTCGTGCTCAACTCGTAGGCCACGTCCATCTTGATGGCATCAAACGGGCACACCTCCACGCAGATCTGACAGCTCATGCAGACCGAAATGTCGATGTCGAAGATCAGCGGCTGGTTCTGCAGTTTCCCGGTGTGATCCGGTTTCTTGACCTTGTCCTTGACGATGTAGATGCATTGGGGCGGACATTCCGTCTCGCAGATCTTGCACGCCACGCACCGGAGGCCGGCCACCGGATCCTCCCCGTCGTACACCAGAAAGGGAAACGATCGCGCCGCCTCGGGTAACGGCCGGCGTTCCTCCGGATACTGGACCGTCACCAGCCGGTCCCGCGACACGTAGCTGCCCACGAAGTTCCGCGCCGTGGTCAACAACCCTTTGGCCAAACCCTCACCCAGCATGCACGCACCATACCAAACCCCCGGCGCAAATCCAGTCCCGCCACCAGTCGCACACCGTGCCGAAGTGGCGTCCGGAGCGCCCCGGGTTCCCCGGCCCCACCTCCGCCCGGGGAACCCGGCCCGCTCAACAAGGCCGCGCCGACAGCCCGGCTCCGTTCAGGCCGATCCGGAGTCTACAGCGTCCACCCCTCCCGGTAAGGCGTCCGGAGGTACTGGTTGGCTTCCGCCACGTTGGTGAACCGCATCCGCTCGGCATCCCATTCCAGTTTCACGCCGGGCATCTTGATCGCCACAATCCCCAACATGGCCAGCTCGGTCAACGGACCGCCGTAGCTCGTGAAGTCCGAACCCGCCTTGCGGCCCTCCCGAATGGCATCCACCCAGTCCCGATGATGTTCCAGGCCGCGCGGCAACCGCCGCGGAGGTCGCTGGAACTCCTTCATCAGCTTGTCCGGCACCAGATGTACGCGGGAAGCGCCGTGCGACCCGTAAACCATCATCCCGCGATCGCCCACGACGATCGCCCCGGTCTTCACGTCCGGCTCTTCCGGGTCAAACCCTTCGGGCCGCGGAATCCGCTCGGTGCCGCTGTACCAATGCAACGTCACGGGACCGCGACCGCCCTTGGCCGGAAACTCGAACGTGACCACGTCGCCCTTCGGATACGCCTCGCCCTGGGTGCGCGGGTCCCAATCCCGAACCCTTGCCACCACCGTCCGCGGTGCCCCGAGGTCCAGGGCCCAAAACACCGGATCCACCACATGACACACCCAGTCCCCGATCGTCCCACTCCCGAACGCGGTCCAACCCCGCCAGGCACCCGGCACATAGGCCGGATGATACGGTCGCCACGGCACGGGCCCCAACCAGAGATCCCAATCCAGCGTGGGCGGCACCGGCCGACCCTTGCGCACCTCGGCCAGCTGGTCCAATCCGGAGTTCACCGCCTCGCACCCGCAATAGATCGTGTGCACCCGTCCGATCGCTCCCGCCTGCAGCCATTCCACGCAGTCCCGAATGGAATCGAACGAATGCCCCTGATTGCCCAGTTGCGTCACCACACCCGCCTCGGCCGCCGCCCGCATCAGCGCCCGAACCTCGTGGACCGAATGGGCCAACGGCTTCTCACAGTACACATGCTTGCGATGGTTGATCGCCATCATGCTGGCCACCGCGTGCGTGTGATCGGGGCTCGATACCACCACGGCGTCGAACTTGTCCGAAAACTCCTCGAACATCCGCCGGAAATCCTTGTACCGGCGAGCCGAGGGATATCGCGCGAAGGTCTCGGCCGCCCGCTGATCGTCCACATCGCACAAGGCAACAATGTCACAATACGGCGCCAGCGCCTGAAGGTTTGCCGCGCCCATGCCGCCCACGCCGATTCCGGCCAGGCGGATCTTGTCGTTGGGGGCCACCCGGCCCGCACCGCCCAGGACATGGGCCGGCACAATCATCGGCGCCGCCACACCGGCCGCGCCCAGGGCCAGCCGCCTCAAAAAGCGCCGACGACTCACACCGGCTCCGCTTGCACCAGCCAGGGATCGGGAATCCTGCCCGGCATCGAGAGGTTTTCTGGAGGTTTTCATATCGGTTGGTTGAGGTTCTCAGGTTTCACGAACACCGGCTCTGCCCCGGCCACAAAACGGGGGTGCGCCGACCTTCGGCATCCCCACGGGCCCGGACCGGGACACTCCCGGCCTACCCACAACCAGTTTGCGACCACGCCCCGGCCCATGTCCAGTCGCCAGCCGGCAGCCCCCTACCGGGGCCGAATCCAGTCCGCCTGTTCAACAGGCTCCACTCAGGACGCGGCGAGAACGGCACGCATCAGACCCGACCACCGCAAGACCATTCCCGGACCGAACCGGTTCAGGCACCGGAACTCGTAACAGAAAAGCGCTTGGGTGAGACCGATCCGCACGGTCTAATGAGTCCATGACGCCGGTGCGCGTGGCAGCCATCGACGTGGGTACCAACTCGGTCAAACTTCTGGTGGCCGATCCGGGACCCCCGCTGCGGGCGGTCCTGGAAACCGGGATTCAAACCCGTTTGGGCGAGGGGTTCTACCCGGACCGGATCCTGCAACCCGCGGCCATCGCCCGCACCGTCCAAGCCGTTCAGCAACTCGTGGAGCGGGCCCGCCGGGTCGGGGCCGCGCGGTTCCGACTCTTTGCCACCAGCGCCGCCCGGGAAGCCCGGAATCAGGACGAACTGCGACAGGCACTGGAAACCCTCACCGGTATCCCGCTCGAGGTCATTTCAGGTCAGCAGGAAGCCCGCTGGGCATTCCTTGGCGCACGGACCCATCCCGACCTGTCCCGCGCCTTCATGGTCGTGGTTGAAGTCGGCGGCGGTAGCACCCAAATCATCGCAGGCCAGCATCGGCAGATCCTGTTTCAAGCCAGCCACCCCTGGGGTGCGGTCCGTCTGTGGGAACAGGCAGGGCTCTCCGATCCGCCCGCCCCGGAGGAACGCGCCCGCCTGAAGGAACAACTGCGCCAGGCCATGGAAGCCGAACTGGTGCCGGCGTTCCGGGAACATGTCCACGTTGCATCTGATGAAAGCACCTCCGCCAAGCCCCCCTTGCCCGTGGCCGTGGGAGGCACGGCCCTGACCCTCGCCCGCATCCGGTTGGCCACCGAATCCTGGGACCGCCGCGCCCTCGAGCAACTGCGCCTCAGCCGTGCCGAACTCCGCACCCTGGCGGATCGGCTGTGGTCCACACCGCTGGCCCAGCGCCGTCAATGGCCCGGACTACCCCCGGAACGAGCCGACATCATCCTGACCGGCAGCCTGATCTACGAACAACTGACCGAAACACTGGGGTTTGAATCCTGGCGGTTCAGCACCCGGGGCCTGCGCTTCGGTGCCATCCTCGATCTCCTGGAAAATCAGGAAGCCACACCCTTCTGCAACCAACCCGCCGCACTTGACCGGCAACCGGAAAATCCTGCCTCGAATTGAGTTCAGTCCCTTGGGCCCCACACCACCCGCACGGGCCCGAACACGCCCCCACGGCCCGGGGTCACCGCTGAATGCCCAGGGCCTTCTCAAACTCGGCGGAAAACTCCGCCATCGCCCGCGAAATGCGTGCCGGTTGATCCGCCAGCGTGGCCAGTCGCCGTGCGGCGTCTTCCGGCCGCAGCCGGATCATCTCCACCGCCGCCATCATCAACGAAAGATAGTTGTTGATGTCATGGCGCATCGTGGAGAGCTTCCGATTCAGCTCCGCAACTTGCTCGGGCGTCAATGTCACTGGTTGCTGTGGCAGTACCATGCAGGCGGCCAAAATGGTTCATCCTTCCCCGCCCGGCAAGGGGTTTTCACCGGCCCGGCCGGTAAAACGTCGCCCCCAGGGTCGCCCCCGGCTTTTTCCTGGTGCGCGCCCGCGGGCCTGACCGCGTCACCGCGCCTTTTAGGGGGCCGCACCCTGCCGGATGAGGCGCACCCCAAACACCCCGGCCACCGTCTGCCCCTCCGGCGCCTCGAATCGGATCACAAGGCTCTCACGTCCTTTCCACAGGGATTCGGGCAACGCGTACGTGACGTCCACAAACCGCACCAGCTCCTCCGGACTCCGCCGCCGCACCGTCTGTTCGCCCACCTTCTGCTCGTTCACCCACACTGCAAAGGTCGTGTCACGCGGCGCATCGTTTCCGTAGGTCACCACCAGGGCCCATGGACCCGGCCCGGTCAACGGCACCTCGTAGGAAAACCATCGGTCAGCCCGGCGACCCGATCGGCCCTCCACCCGAACCGTGCTCGATCCTTCGCCCTGAAACCGGTACGGTTCTTCGCTGGCGGCGTTGCCCGGCTCGATGTATACCACCGTGGCCGCCTCCAAACGCCGCCGTGCAGCCGCCTGCTCCTCCCGGAGCGCACGCTCGCGCGCCCACGCCTCCGGTGTGTACCGGTCCCAATACACCGCATAGCGCCGGCGCGCCACCTGATAGAAAGGCCTGAACGTGACTTCCGCACCGGAGGCGGTGAACCGCGTGCGGAACGTGCCCGGTGCACCCGGCACCGGCTCGAGCCAGTCCGCCACATTCGTACTCGACACGACCAGGGTGAACTCGGCGGGGTCCCGCTCGCGCGACCGGCCATCCCGACGACGTCCTTCGGTCGCCGGTCCCAGATCCGCTGCCAACACCAACGGCCCCCAAAGAAGCGCCACGCGGTGCGGGTTGTCCGGCAACGGCTCCTCCCGCAGCGTCTTGGGCAGGCGAATCTTCACCGTGTCCCCGTCCCGCCATGTCCGGCTCAGACGCAGGTAGGAACCCGACATGCCCGTGTCCGAGACCGGTGTCCCGTTCACCTCCACGGCGAATCCGGCCCCGGCCCACGCAGGTCGTCGCAGTGCCAGGGTGAAAGACCGTGCCCCGGCCGGGTCCACCCTCACCGTGGCGGTCTCGCCCGCCGGAAAGTCGGTCTCCATCCGCACACGCACCCCCATCCGGGTCCAATCCGCCTCCGAAGGCGCATAGAAGTTGATCCACAGGGTGTCCCCCGACTCGTAATAGAGCCCGTGACCATGCAATGCATGGCTTTCCATGCCCGTTCCCACACAGCAGGTAAAACTCCGAAACATGTCCTGGTACTCGTGCTGCACGTCCCGGCCCACCGGCACCATGTAACAAACCCGACCATCCTCGGGATCCATCGAGGCCAGAATGTGGTTGAACAGCGCCCGTTCCAAAAACTCCGCATACCGGACCTGCGGGTCCACCGCAAACAACCCGCGCGTCAGCTTCAGCATGTTGTACACGTTGCAGGTCTCGGCGGTGCGCCCTTCAATCATGTCACTGAGCCGGTCCGGGGCACCGAAATACTCGTTCCTCCCATGGCCCCCGGTGGCGAAACTGTGGTGCAACACCACCCGTTCCCAGAAAAACGTGGCCGCCCGCAAATGAAACGGGTCCCCCGTGTATAGGTACCTCACCAGATGCCCGTACAACTTGGGGACCTGCGTGTTGCCGTGCAGATGTTGCAGAATGTCACGTCCCTCCGCCAGGGGATCCACCACCGCCCGATGATGAAACTTCTCTGCCAGTCGCAACCAGCGCTCCTCCCCCGTGTCCGCATACAAATCCACCAGCACCTCGTTCATCCCGCCAAACTCCGTCCGCAGCATGGTTTGCACCTGCTCGTCACTCAGCGGCGTCAGCACCCGTTCCACCCAGCCCGCATACGCCCGCTCCACCTCCAGAGCCGTCCGATTGCCGGTGAGCCGATACGCATCGCGCAATCCCGCGAACAACTTGTGATGCACATACCAGGGCGCCCAAAGGCCATTCAAATCAAACGCCGCCGCGCGGATCCGTCCCTGCGCCATCTCCTCCAACAACCGTTTGCCCGGGGTCCCGTCCCCATCGGTCTGGGCGCCCAGGTAGCCGTCCCCGTGCGCCCTCTGGATCTCCTGCAATTCCGCCACCAGGTAGTCCGCCCGTTGTTTGAACCGTTCGTCCCCTGTCGCCGCGTACATCAGGCTCACCGCCGAGAGGTAATGCCCGGCAATGTGCCCACTGAGCTGCCGGCCCCGGCCGTCCCAGCCTCCATAGGGCTCGGCCTTCGGTTTCAACCCGGCGCTCTCCCGCAACAGGGCCAGCATCCGATCCGGCTCCAGCTCCAGCAAATACCTCGCGTCCAGTTCCCGGGCTCGTTGCAACGGCCCGCCCGTCAGCCGCACCCGGTTCAACGGCAGGGGCAGGGCCTTGCACAGGTTCGTGACCACCCGCGGCTCGACCCGGTCCGACAGGTAAAAGGCCTTGGTTTCGACTCTGAATCCGAGCCCGGCAAGAAGGGACCCGACCGCAAGGAGGATGTTTCCACACCTGGACATGGCTGCCGTGGGATCAAGGTTTTGTGTTCCGAGTCAGGTTCGGGTCAATCCTGGGCCGGCCGGGGTGCGGAGTCAAAATCGCTTCCGCCCAAGACCCGTCCGCTCACCGCTGGGTCAGCATCGTAACCCCGGCCGTTGCCAACCCAGACAGGCCGCACGCCGGCCTGTGGGGTTGATGCGCTGAGCAAGTGACATCAGCAGGTTGCAACCGCGGCCCATTGGACGCATAGTCTCTTGGAGCTCGCCATGGGACCGTCCTGGGAACTGGTGGCCGACATCCTGATCGCGCTGGTCTTGTTCGCCGGCCTGATCTGGTTCTTGGCCGTTTGGATGCGCCATTCCCGCGATGAACCGGTGACTCTCGTACTCAAATGGTGCGCCACCGGCCTCGCCATCCTGGCCTTCCTGATTACCGCGGCTCTGCCCTACACGCGCCTGCTGGCCCCCATCGTGGCCGCCGTATGCGGAGTCCTGCTGTCCATCCTCTGGACCCCCAACATCGTCGAGGTCCTCTTCAAACCCCTATGGCATGCCTGGACCGGAGGGGATGAACAACCCGAACCGCGCCCGTTTTACGCGATTGCCCGGGCCAAACGACAGCGCGGCCAGTACGCCGCCGCCCTCGCCGAGGTCCGTGCCCAACTGGCCAGGTTCCCCCACGATTTCGAAGGCCACATGCTCGCCGCCGAAATCCTGGCCCAGAACATGCTCGACCTGGACGGCGCAGAGTTGACCATCCAGCGCCTGATCCAACTGCCCGAGATCACCGACCCCCAAAAGGCCTATGCCCTTTCCACCCTGGCCGACTGGTACCTGCGGATCGGTCAGGACACCGACAACGCCCGACGCATCCTCCAACAACTGGTCGAGCAATACCCCGATACCGACCTGGCCACCACGGCCCGCCAACGCCTGGCCCGGCTCCCCACCGCGGAACAGCTCACCGACCGACACGAACCCGCACGCGTCAAGCTGCGCAAAGGCATCGAAAACATCGGCCTACAACGCACACCAGTCACCCTCGCACCGCAGCCCGACCCGCCCGAAACCCTCGCCGCCCGCTACGTCCAACACCTCGAACAGCATCCGGACGACTTCCACACCCGCGAACAACTCGCCGTCCTGTACGCCGACGGTTTCCAGCGACTCGACCTGGCGGAGGATCAACTCGAGCAGCTCATCCATCATCCGGGCGCCACACCGGCTCAAATCGTGCACTGGATCCATCTGCTGGCCGATCTTCAGATCCGGCACGGCAAGGACCAACCAACTGTCCGCGCCACCCTCGAACGAATCAGCGAACTGTTCCCCGACTCCCCCTACGCCGAGCAGGCCCAACGCCGCATCAACCTGCTCGCGCTGGAATTCAAACGACGCGAAATCGCCCCAACGGTCAAACTGGGCCAGTACGAATCAAACCTCGGCCTCAAAGGTCGGTTACCGCGTTAATTGCAGCGCAATCTGCTTCTCCAGCTCGTGGGCCAGGTCCAGGTCCTTCCCACCGGCGGGCGTCCGCACCTGCACGACCACGCGCGTCACCTTGGGATCCAGCGGTTCCACCCGCACCCAAACCGACCGCTGATTCACCTTCCCCTCCAGCACCCGTACGGTGTTCGTCTCACCCAACTGCGTCGTCTCCCGCGTCAGGGTCCCATTGTACCGGATCACCTCACGCGCAGCGGCGTACACCCGTTCCACCGGGCGCTCATAACGCCCTTCTACAGAATCCTTCACGAATGGCACACCCGCCCGGTGGCGTCCGTCCAACGTGCCCACACAACCCGAGGCCACCAATGCCAGGCCCAAAAACCCTGCCCACAACACGCTTCTCATACCGGCCATCCAAGTCCGCGCCCCGCCCACAGTCAAGCCCGGACTGGCAGCCAACCCCCACCCCGACCGCCCCGGCCGGGCACCAACCGAACCACTGCAACGAACCTTCAGCCTCACCCGGTTCACCCCCTGCACTCCCATCCTACCTCCCCGAGCACGCTACACACCCAACCCGGCGCCGGCCCGTGACAGGTTGAATGACGAGGCACCGCCTCAAGTCAATATGGGCATGGAGCAGAACGCCCACGGGACGAACGGGTCGAAACCTGCAAGGTCGGCGGACCGAATGCGACTGCCCCGGCCGTCCCTGCCCGAACCCATGCTCGCACGCAACGGCGTGCAAGAACATGGCGGCTGGCCCGCCGGCGTGCAATGGGCGACCCCGGCAGCGCAGCTGGCCCTGGTCGCAACACGACGCCCGTCGCCACTAATCCCGCGTCCCCGATGTCTGCTTGCCCTGGTTCTGGTTCTCAGCCTGGGCCCGACCCTGTTCGCCGCTGCTCCGCCTGCGGCCCGGGTGGACGAGATTGCAGCCTGGCTGCCCGCGCGGCCGACCGCCTCGGGCCAGCCCATCACCAACCGCGCAGCCTGGTCAGCCCTCCTGAACCAGCCGGAGTGGCGCGCCCTCATCCGCGATGCCGAAACCGACGCCCGGGCCGGCCTGCCCGAACAGCCCGACGACCTGTACCTCGATTTCTCCAGGACCGGCAACCGCGAGCGCTGGCAACGCGTGGCTTTCGCGCGCCGCGCCCGCGTCACCACCTTTGCCCTGGCCGAAGCCCTCGAGGACCGGGGCCGTTTCCTCCCACCCCTGGAGGAAACCATCCGGGCCCTCTGCGCCGAACGCACCTGGGTGTACCCCGCTCACGACGCAGCGCTCCGCAATTTTCGAGGAGAAGTCGTGGAGATGGACCTGGGCTCAACCGCCCTGAGCTGGGACCTGGCCGCGGCCCTGGGGCTTTTGGGTGACCGTCTGTCCCCGGAACTCCGCTCCCTCATCCGCGCGAACCTGCAACGCCGCACGTTGGAGCCCTTCCGCGCAATGATCGAGGGACGCCAGCCCGAAGCGTTCTGGCTCCGGGCCACCCACAACTGGAACGCCGTCTGCCTGGCCGGAACCGTGGGAACCGCCCTGGCCATGGTGGAATCGCCCCGGGATCGGGCATGGTTCGTCGCCGTGGCGGAAGAACGCATCCGGTCCTTCCTGCAAGGGTTCACCCCCGACGGCTATTGCAGCGAGGGATTGGGCTACTGGAACTACGGGTTCGGCCATTATGTGTGGCTCGGTGAAATGCTTCGCCGGGCCACCGACGGACGGCTCGACCTGCTGGCCCTGCCAGAAGCCCAAATGCCCGCCCGATTCCCCTGGCGCGCAGAGATCCTGAACGGCATCTACCCCAGCATTTCCGATTGCTCACCGGGCACGCGACCCGACGCCCGGGTCGTCCGCATCCTGGCGGAACGGCTGCAACGGACGTTCCCCGGCGGAGTTCGCCCCACCCAACCCGGGCCGGGCCGCGCCCTGGCCATCACCCTGCTCGACACCTTCCTGCCACGGCCGCTGCCGCCCATTCCCTCCTCCACCGCCGCGCCCGACCCGGATCCGCTGCGGACCTGGTTTCAGGACGCGGGCGTCTTGATCTGCCGCCCTGGCCCGGGCCAGCCGCCCTTCGCCGCATGCCTCAAGGGCGGCCACAACGCCGAACACCACAATCACAACGACGTGGGTAGCTTCAGCCTCGTGGTGGGCTCAACCATGGTGATTTGTGATCCGGGCGCCGAGGTGTACACCGCCCGCACCTTCAGCGCCCGGCGCTACGAAAGCCGCGTCCTCAGTTCCTACGGCCACAGCGTCCCCGTCGTGGACGGTCAACTGCAATCCACCGGTGCCGCAGCCCGTGCCCGCGTCGTCTCCGTCTCGCTGAGCCCCGAAGCCGATCGCGTGGTGTTCGACCTGCGCAGCGCGTATCGGGTCAACGGATTGACCAAGCTGGAGCGGGAATTCGAATTCCGCAGGGGCGCCCGGCCCACCCTGACCGTCACGGATCGTTGGGAAGCCGCACGCCCCATTCCGTTCGAATCCGCGCTCGTAACCTGGTCTCCCTGGTCCGCACAAACCGCGGGACTGCAGATCGGTGAAGGTACCGCAATTGTCCGCGCGGCCCTGGACACATCCGGCAAGGATTACACCCTCGCGGACGAGATCCTTGAGGAGGACGTGCGCACCCCGCAAAAACCGCGCCGGATAGCCATTCGACTTCGGGATGCTGCCCCTCGCGGCGAGATGCGCATGACATTTGAACCGGCCCAACCCTGACGTCCGGCCACCCGCCACGACAGACCCCCTGAACCTGCCCGGCCGGGCCCCTACCCCGCGCCACTTAATCGGTGGTGCCAGCGCGCGGTTCGTCCTGCTCCAGCACCTGGTTGCCTTCGCCCAGGACAATCACCCGCGGTCGCCAATCCCGGGCCAGTGCTTCGTCCACCCAGGTGTAACTCATGATCACCAAACGATCGCCGGGCTTGCCCAAATGAGCCGTCGCACCATTCAGGACGATGGCCCGCGACCCCCGCGGCGCCGGAATGGCGTACGTCTCAAATCGTTCCCCGTTCGCCAGGTTTCCGCACAAAATCTTCTCGTACGGAAACAACCCCACCCGGTCCATGAGGTCCCGGTCAATGCCCAGACTCCCTTCGTAGTCCACGTTCCCGGCGGTCACGACCGCCCGATGGATCTTGGATTTCAACAATAAAACTTGCATAAGCAACGGCGCCCCAACCCCTGGGATGATTCATCGACCCCGTCAGGGCGCCCTCCCGGTCGAAGCAATATACGCGGCCCTGTCACCCCCGTTCAATGCCACAGACCATCCGCATCAAGAGGTCCCAACACCGCACAGCATGGCCGGTAAATTCCCCGCCCATCCGGAAGCAACTCACGGCCTCTGCCGGGCTTTCAAGAACTTTTCCAACTTGGGCCGGATCACAAACTGGCAGTACGCCTGCTCCGGGTTCTTGCGGAAGTAGTCCTGATGATACGGCTCGGCCGGATAGAACCGCTCCAGCCGCACAATCTCCGTCACAATGGGCCGCGAGAATCGACGGGCCGCCTCCGCTTTGGAACGCTCCGCCGCCCGGCGCTGGGCCTCGTTCACGTAGAGAATAATCGACCGGTACTGTGGTCCGACGTCGTTGCCCTGGCGATTGGGTGTGGTCGGGTCATGTGCCTCCCAGAACGCCTCCAGCAGATCCTCATACCGGATCCGACGCGGGTCGTACTCCACCCGGATGACCTCGGCATGGCCGGTCGTGCCCGTGCACACCTGTTTGTAGGTGGGATGGGGCACATGACCCCCGGCGTAACCGCTGGTCACCGATATCACGCCGGGCAGCGTCTCAAACAACGCTTCCATGCACCAAAAACAACCCCCGCCGAACACGGCGATCTCCCGCCCCGGCGCCTCCTCGGTGGCTGCGGCGGAATCATGAACCTGCGGTTCCATGCCCATACAAAAACCTGCGCACAACACCAGCGTCTGAGCAACCCGCCAACCCGGCCCCCGCTTCATTCTGCCATCGCACAATCGCAACATCACCCACCACTTTAGCCCGGAATCGTACCGTTGCCAGTGGCTTTCCCGGCGAGAAACCTGCACGCCCGGCTGGCACGAACCGCCAATAATCGGGGCCAGCCGCCTGGGAAGCGTTGCCGGTCACTCCCCACCTGTCAACCGCTCTGCGACCCGTACCAAGGTCGGCAACCCCGGTCGGCCACCCAGCATCGACTCGGAAACCCGGGTACCAGGATGGTTTGCACCCGGCCCGGTCGGCCTCTCGCCTTGCCACAACCGGCCCGGACTGGTCTAATGCCGCCCGTGCTTTCGCAGCAAACGATCAAACGTCCCGTCAGCTTTTCGGGCGTCGGTCTCCACAGCGGTAACCGGGTCAACATGACCCTGGTCCCCGCGCCCGCCGGCCATGGCATCCGGTTCCGGCGGGTGGACCTGGAAGCCCGGCCCGAAATCGAGGCACGCATCGAGAACGTGGTGGACACGCAAAGGTCCACCACGCTGGGCAAGGGATCCGTCCGCATCCATACAGTGGAACACGTGCTGGCCGCTCTCAGCGGCTGCGGCGTCGACAACGTCGTCGTGGAGCTCGACGCCAACGAACCCCCCATCGCCGACGGTAGCGCCCGGGAATACGTCAAACTCATCCACGCAGCCGGGTTGCAACCCCAGGATGCCCCCCGACAACCCTACGCTGTCAACGAACCCCTGGCGCTCCAAATGGGCGACACGTTCATGCACCTCGTCCCCGCCCCCGAGTTCAAAATCAGTTGTACCAGCGCCGACCAGGCCGGCCGTTACACCCAGTTCTTTTCCCTCGTGGTCACACCCGAATCCTGGGAACGCGAACTGGCCCACGCACGCACCTTTTGCTTCTTCGAGGAAATCGAGTTTCTCATCAAAAACGGGCTCATCAAGGGCGGCAGCCTCGAAAACGCCGTTGTCATCCGCGACGACGCCGTCCTGACCACCGAACCCCTCCGGTATCCGGACGAGTTCGTCCGCCATAAAATGCTCGATATCGTGGGTGACCTCGCCCTGTTGGGCCGCCCGATCCTCGGTCACCTGGTGGCCGTGCGTCCCAGCCACGCGGCAAATTGCGAACTGGTCCGACAGTTGGACGCCCGATGCCGTCGTGGCTCCGTGCCGGCCTTCGCCCCGCCCCCACCCGCGCGGGAAACCCCGGCCCAACCTCCACCCCCGCACGATCCGGTGCTCGATGCCTGCGCCCTGGACATCTCCGAGATCATGAAACTCATCCCCCACCGGTACCCGTTCCTGCTGGTGGACCGGATTGCCCTCCTGGAAAACGAACGGATCGTCGGCATCAAAAACGTCACCATCAACGAACCGTTCTTCCAGGGGCACTTCCCCGGGCATCCCATTTTCCCCGGTGTGTTGCAACTGGAGGCCATCGCCCAGGTCGCCGGCGTCCTGATGCGCAAACGCTTCGCTGACAAACCGCAAATCGCCTATTTCATGTCGGCCGAAGAGGTCAAATGGCGCAAACCGGTCCTGCCCGGCGACACGCTGGTAATCGAAGTGGACCTGGTCAAAGCCCGCGGCAAGGTCGGGAAGGCCCGCGGCGTCTGCAAGGTTCGAGGTGAGGTGGTCAGCGAAGCCGTGGTCACCTTCATGTTAATGGACGCCTGATCCGCACCCGCTCGCATCGGCCCGCCCATGTCCATCCACCCCACAGCCATCATTCACCCGGGCGCACGCATCGGACGCGACTGCGTCATCGGCCCCTACTGCGTCATTGGCGAACATGTGGAGTTGGGCGACCGTTGCCGACTCCATTCGCATGTCGTCATTGACGGACATACCCGGCTGGGCTGTGACAATGAAATCTACCCCTTTGCCTCCATCGGTTTGCGAACCCAGGACCTGAAATGGCAGGGCGGGGTGACCCGGGTCGAAATCGGTGACCGCAACACCTTTCGAGAAGGTGTCACCGTGCACAGCGCCACCGGGGACGGCGGCGCCACCATCATCGGATCCGACAACCACATCCTCGCCTACTGCCACATCGCCCACGACTGCGTGTTGGGGAATCACATCATCATGTCCAGCTACGCCGGGCTGGCCGGGCACGTGCACGTGGAAGATCAGGCCGTCCTGGCCGGCTACGCCGCCGTCCATCAGTTCTGTCGCATCGGGCGGCTTGCGATGGTGGGCGGCTGTTCCAAGGTTGTGCAGGACGTACCCCCCTTCATGCTGGCCGACGGCAACCCTGCCGAAACCGTCACCATCAACAAGGTGGGCTTGGAACGCGCGGGCATCGCCGAGGAAGTCCAGGCCGCCCTGCGGCAGGCCCATAAACTCCTGTTCCGCAGCGGGCTCAGCCTGCCCAATGCCCTGGCCAGGATCGAAGCCGAGCTGCCACCCTACCCCGAACTCCGTCACCTGGTGAACTTCATCCGAAGCAGCTCGCGGGGCATCAGCCGCTGACGCATCATGAGTCGCCGCCGGAAAAAGATCGCAGGGTTGCGACCGTGGACCGGGCGGGATGCCGCATCCGCCCTGCCGCTGCCGTGAACACGCTCCAACGCTATCTCCTGGGCCAGGTGTTGGCGGCCATGGGCATGGCCGTGCTGGTCTTCGTGTTCGTCCTGCTGCTCGGAAACGTGCTGCGCGAAATCCTCGGCCTGCTGGTCCAGCGTCAGGTCCACCCCGCGCTGGTGCTCGAAGCGCTGGGATTGCTCTTGCCCTACGTCGCACCGTTTGCCCTCCCCATGGGCTTGTTGACCGCCACCCTGCTCGTGTTCGGCAGGTTCAGCGCCGACCAGGAGCTCACCGCCGCCCGCGCCAGCGGGTTCAGCCTCACCGCCCTGGCCGCCCCCATCCTGATCCTCGGCCTGCTCCTCAGTTTCGTCGCCGTCCTCTTCAACGCCGAGTGGGCACCCCGCAGCCGCGTGGCCTACAAAGCCCTGCTGGCCCGGGTCGGACTCCAAATGGCCGGCAGCCTCATCCCCGAACAACAATACATCCACGACTACCCCGGCCTGGTTCTGTACGTCGGCCGCAACCGTCAGGGGAACCTTCAGGAGGTCCTCCTTTGGAAACTTGACGCCGAGGGACACGCCGAGTTCCGACTCCGGGCCGAGTCGGGCCGCCTCCTGACGGAAGATCAGGGCAGCCGGCTCCGGCTGGAACTGAACGACGTGGTCGCCGCCCGGAAAAGCTCGGAGGGCTGGCTGCCCGCGGGATACGCCCGCACCTTGATCTACGAACTGACGCCGCCCGGCCGCGAATCGCCCCGCCAACCCAAGCTCAGCGAGCTGACCTGGCGCCAGCTCCTCCAGGAAAAGAACCTCCGCCATCAGCAGGGCGTGGATGTCACCCCCGTGCGCGTCCAGATCCACCAGCGCATGGCGTTCGGCTTCGCCTGTTTCTCCTTCTGCCTGGTGGGTATCCCCCTCGGCGCCCGGCTTCACCGCCGCGAAACCAACCTGAGCGTCGGCATCGCCCTGGTGTTGGTGGCCGTCTACTTCAGCTTCCTCCTTCTGGCCAATGCATGGGACACCCGACCCGACCTGCACCCCCACCTGATCGTCTGGCTGCCCAACTTCCTCTTCCAGATCACCGGCGCATGGTTGCTCTGGCGCGCCGATCACGCCCCCTGAACCCTCCCCAAAACCCGCGCTATAGTTCCGGCCCATCCTGCCGATATAGGAACGGACAACAAACCGGGGGCGACCGTCCGGAGCCGCGCTCAAGCCCCGTCGGATGCCCGTGCAGCTGGTCCGAACCGCAGCCCGGATCTGCGGCCTTCGGCACCGTCTGCATTGCCACCGAACCGGGCAGGCTTGCGCTCCCCACGGGGGCCCCGTAAAAGGTCAAATTCATGGCCGCTGCGACGACACTCAGCCAAAGCGAAGTCGCCCAGCTCATGCAGACGATTGAGATGTTCGAGGTGATTGCTCAATCGCAACCCCTCGACTATCAATCGCTCGAAATCCTCAAGGAAGCCTACGCCAAGCTCGGACAGGAAGAACAGGTCATCAAAACCGCCAAGCGCATCGCCCGGGCCTACGTCCAGCTCGGCCAGTTCTCTTCCGCCATCCTCGAGTACGAAAGCATCCTCCAAAGGCACCCCGACGACGAGGAAGCCCGCGCCGCCCTCCGCGAAATCGAAGCCCGCGCCGCCAGCCTCGCCCCCCCCACCCCCGCCACCGACACCGACTTCACCCCGGCCAAATCCGGTCCCCGTCC